>CALMDF010000412.1 GCA_937864895.1 uncultured Holophagales bacterium
TCGACGGGCTCGACTACAGGGAGATCGCCGACCTCCTCGGCCTCCCCGACGGCACGGTCAAGTCGCGCCTGAACCGGGCCCGCGTCGAGCTCGCCCGGATCGTGAGGGAGCGGATCGGCGCGGCGCCCCTGGCACGCGGGCCCCTCTTCGGCTCCCTGACGCCCCAGCCCGGAGGTGGCGCGTGAGCGCTCCGGCCTCTGCCTGCCGCCGGGTCGAGACGGCGCTCCTCGTGGGAGGCCTCCCGGTGCCGGACGAGGTGGCGAGCCACGCCTCGTTCTGCGAGAGCTGCGGGCGGCTCCTCCTCGACTGCGAGGAGAACGACCGGCTCCTCTCCTCGCTGGCCGTTCCCCGGCCCGCCGCCCCGCTCGCCGCGGCCCTCGTGGCGATCTGGGGAGCCGAGCCGCCGCGCCTCGCCGCCCGCGAGGTGATGGCGCTCCTCGTCCCCGGCGCGCTCGCCTCGCCCGAGCCCTCCCCGGCCCTCCTCAGGCGACTCATCGCCCTTCCCGCGGGCCGGCCCCGGAGCGTCCGGCCCGCGGCCGAGGCCAGCCGCTTCCGGCGCTGGTCGGGCGACTGGCGGGTCCTCGTCGCCGTCGCCTACGCGGCCTGCCTCCTTCTCGTCGCGGTCCTCGGCGTCGACCCTCTCTCGGCGGCCCGAAGCGGCGCGAGCGGAATGACCGCCGCGGGCGAGCGGGCCCTCGCGGAGGCGAAGACCGTCGCGGAGGCAAAGCTCGACACGGTCCTGGCGAGCCACCGGAAGAGGCCGCTCACCGAGCAGCTCGACTACCGGGTCTACCGGACTCTCGCCCTCGGCAGGGCGAAGACGGCCGCCTGGGCGGAGATCCTCCTCTCCCGCCTCTTCGGACGGCCCGTCGAGGCGGAGCCCCCCGCCCGGCCGATGCGCGAACCGCAGCCCTCCGGTTTGCGTTCCTTGGATCGGGCGCTGCAGAACGCGGCGCCGACGAAGACGCAGAGAGCCTGAAGTGCCAGGAAGGTGACGCCGATGAACGAGAACACCAGCCAGCCGCCGCCCCCCCCGACCGCGTCGCCGGCCCCGCCGGTCGCGTACGCGCCGCCCCCCCCGGCGATGCCGGCGCGCCCCGCCACCCCTCCTGGGAAGAACCCGGCGGCCGCGGGCCTCCTCTCGCTCTTCCCCGGCCTCGGGCACGTCTACCTCGGCCTCTACAAGCGGGGCATGGTCTTCTTCGCGATCGTCGTCCTGCTGATCGCCATCGCCGACCGGCCGCACACCGGGCCGTTCGGGATGCTCATCCCGTTCTGGTGGATCTTCGTCCTCATCGACGCGGTCCGTCAGGCCCGCGCGATCAACGCCACCGGGATGCCCGAGCCCGGTTTCTTCGGGGAGGAAAAGCCCTTCAAGGCCGACGGCGGCCTGACGTTCGGGATCTTCCTCATCCTGATCGGCCTCTTCTTCCTCGCCGACCGCCTGTTCACGATCGACCTCTCGTTCCTCCTCGACTGGTGGCCGGCCCTCCTCGTCGCCTTCGGCGGCTGGCAGGTCTTCGCCTACTTCCAGGAGAAGAAGCGCCGCGAGGACGCCGCCAGCGAGAGCGCGGTCGAGGAGGTCCTCAAGTCCTAGGCCCCGGTCGCCAAGGTCCGAATCGAAAGGGAGGGGCCCCGGCCCCTCCCTTTGTCTTTCGACGGGGGTCGAAGGGCTCTACCCGCCGAGGCTCGTGACGAGGACGACGGTCGTCGCCGTCACCTTGCCGTCGCGCGGGTCGATGAGGTGGTCCTCCACGACGATCTGGAGCGTGTCGTCGTCCTTCGTCCAGCGCGCCGTCTTCCCCGACTTCCCGACCCACGCCTTCTCGACGGCGGGGTCGACGGCGAGCCCGGCCGCCCGGGCGTAGTCCTGCAGGTCGGCGAGGAGGTTCCGCTCGCCTTTCAGGAAGAGGACGCGCATGGGCGGCCCCTCGTAGAAGTCGACCGTCTCGGTCCAGCTGTTCGGCGTCGTGTAGACCGCGATCTTCAGCCTGGCGAGGCGCCGCCGGATCTCGGCCTTCGTCTCGGCCGGCTGCGACATCCGTTCCAGCTCCGCGAGGAGCCCCTGCATCTCGATCTTCGCCCTCTCCGAGACGACTCTCGTGATCTCGGGCTCGAAGCGGCCGCCCGGAGGCGGGGGAACGCCCTTCACCGGGGCGGGCTCGGAGAGCCAGAACAGGGCGACGAGCGGCAGGAGGAAGGTCATCGGGGGCGGAGTTTACCCGGCGCGCCTCACTCGTCGCGCTTCTTCACGACGATCTGGCCCGGCTGGCCCGCGAGGTAGCGGAGAGAGCACTCGGCGAAGCCCTCGCACTTCACGCAGACGCCGTCCCTGTCCCCCTTGAAGTCCACGGGCTTGCAGATGTTCACGCCGGGGACGACGAGCCTCTGAAGCTCGGTACGGAGCCCCTCGCCCCCCGGCGGCTCCACGCCCGCGCGCTCGGAGGCGCGGAGAGCCTCCACGCGCGGGAAGAGCTCGCGGTTCCGCTTTTCGAGAACCTCGTCCTGGCGAATCGCCCCGGCCGCCTTCACCGCGACCACCGCGTCGCGGGCCGCCCTGCGCGCCTTGAAGCGGCCGTGGTGGCGGACCCAGAAGTAGAGGAAGCCGGTCCCGGCGCCGAGGACCCTCACGAACGCGGGCCCGGCCCCGAACGAGAAGAGGTCCCTCACGAAGGCGAGCCCGAGGAGGCCCAGGCTGAAGAGCGCGATCCACTTCACCTTCACCGGGATCACGAAGAAGACGAGGAACTCGGTGTCCGGGAAGAGGAACGCGTAGGCGAAGAGCATCGAGATCGGGACGACGAACGGGTCGCTCACGAGGGGCGTCCCGAGCGCCCAGGCCGAGAGCGAGGCCCCGAGAGTCGCGACGAGCCAGAAGGCCGTGTACTCGCCCGTCCCCCACTCGGCCTCGAGGGCGCTCCCGAGGATGTAGAGGGCGAAGGCCCCGAAGAAGAGGGACATCGGCCCGGAGTGGAGGAACTGGAAGGAGAGGAACCCCCAGGGCTGCGTCAACGCCTGGGAGGGCCAGAACCCGAAGAGACCCGCCGTCTTCTTCGGATCGGCGACGTAGAGGAAGAAGAAGACGAAGTGAAGGCCGCAGAGCGGCAGCGTGAGGCCGAGCTTGGGTCCGAAGAGGTCGCGGCCCGAGGTCATCCGGAGCTCCTTCCGAAACGTTTCAGCACCTCGGCGTGCGCGAGGGTGAGGAGGATGGGGCGGCCGTGGGGGCAGGTCCACGGGTCGCGGCAGAGAGAGAGGTCGGCGAGGAGGCGGGCGGCCTCCTCGGGGGCGAGGCGGCGGTTCACGGTGATCGCGCCCCGGCAGGCCAGGGAGGCGGCGAGGGCGTCCTTCGTCCTCGCGACGCCCTCCGCGCTCCGCCCCCCGGCTTCGGCCGCGTCGGAGAGCCTGTCGAGGAGGTCGCGAAGGACGGAGACGACCTTGTCGGCGGCGCAGTCGGCCGGCGCGGCGGAGACGACGAAGAGGCGGCCCGAAAGGGCCGACACCGAGAAGCCGGCCGAGGAGAGGACCTCGTCGGCGCGGGAGAGGGCGTCGGCCTCCTCGGGCGAGGCCTCGAAGGCCAGGGGGGAGAGGAGGGCCTGCGAGGCGAGGCCCTGCCCCTCCAGGCGGTCCCGGATCCGCTCGAACCGGACCCGCTCGTGGGCCACGTGCTGGTCGACCAGGACGAGCCCCTCTCTCCCCTCGGCCACGAGGTACGACTCGCGGTACTGGCCGAGGAGCCGGAGCGCGCCCGCGGGCGAGGCGACCGAGGCGGCGGCAGGGGTCCCTTCCCACGAGTCCCGCGCCGGGAGCGGGGGCGCGGCGGCCGGCGGCGTCCCCTGCCAGAGGCCGAGGGTCTCGCCGAGCGCGGTGGCCGCCGGCGGGGTGTCGCCCCAGCTCGACGAGCGTGCGGCGAGGTCCGAGAGGACCGACGCGGGGAGCGCCGTGGCCGCCTTTCCTCCCGTCAGCGCGTCCCGGAGCCCGCGGTGGACGAGGGCGTGGACCGCGCCGGGGTCGAGGAAGCGGACCTCGGTCTTCTGCGGGTGGACGTTCGGGTCGACCCTGTCGAGCGGGCAGGAGACGAAGAGGACCCACGCAGGGTTCCGCTCCCCGAGGAGGGCCTCCTCGGCCGCGAGCCGCGCCGCGTGCGCGACGGAGCCGTCCCGGGCCGCTCGGCCGTTCACGAAGAGCCACTGGAACGTCCGCGACGCGAACGTCGTCTCCGGCGGGGAGACGGCCCCCTCGAGGCTCATCCCCGCGTGGACGTACGAGACCGGCAGGACGCGGGGCAGCGACCCCCGGCCCATCACCTCGGAGAAGCGGTCGAGGGCCGCGCGAGCCGACGGCAGAGAGAGGAGTCCGCGCTCCCCGGCCCGGAGGGTGAACGCCACGTCGGGCCGCGAGAGGGCGAGGTTCGTCACGGCCTTCACGACCGCGCGCT
>CALMDF010000413.1 GCA_937864895.1 uncultured Holophagales bacterium
GTGAGCGTAGGCGTTTGCTCCTAGTCACGGAAAGCGAGAGACGCCTCATTGCCCGCCGCCAAGGCGGGGCCGACGACGCCGCGCGCCAGCAGCTCCCGCTCGACGAGGATGAACCCCCGGGCCTCTGCACGGCGGCCGCCGTTCCTCGCCCCTCGACCGGACACACCAAGACTCTGCCCATCTCGACGCATGCGAACCCCCTCCTCGTTCAAGCTTCAAAAGATACGATGACTCTCCGCTGCGTGCCAGGAAAGGCGCGTCGGGGCTTCCCGGAGGCCTCGTCGGTCAGAGCGCCGCGTGCCGCTCCGCGACGGCCTCGGCCAGCCCTTCCAGAGCCTCGAAATCGGCCTGCTTCGGGAGGCCCTTGCAGAGGGCCGGCGGCAGGATCTCGACCTTGAGGTTGGCGACCATCGCCGCGAGTTGCTCGACGACCTTGCCGCCCCAGCCGAACGACCCGATCACGGAAACGTAACGGGCCTTCGGCCGGAGCAGGTTCGCCAGCTGGGCGGCGTAGGCGACCTTGGGGTGGGGGCCGCCGAGCACCGTCGGGGTCCCGAGCACGATCGTCGCGGCGTCCACCAGCAGGACGGCGAGCTTGCCGATGTCGGGGTCGGCCAGCGAGAGCTGCTCGACCCGCACGCTCCGGCGCGCGCAGGCATCGACGAACCGCTCGACCATCCGGCGCGTGCTGTCGTGCATCGACACGTACGGCACGACGACGAGGTTCCGCGGCGGGCCCGAGACCCAGTCCCGGTAGGCGTCCAGGATCGCTCCCGGCTTCTCGTACGCGGGCCCGTGGCTCGGCGCGATGACCCGGGCGTCGAGCCCCACCACGCGACCGAGGTTCTTCTCGATGACGCCTCGGAAGGGCATCAGGATTTCCGCGTAGTACCGCTTCGCGCCGTGGAGGACCGCAGGGTCGTCCCCCGCGAACGTGGCGCTCGTCGCCAGGTGCGATCCGAAGAGATCGCAGGTGAAGAGGACCCGCCGCTCGGGCACCCACGTCAGCATCGTCTCCGGCCAGTGGACCCAGGGGAAGTGGAGGAACTCCAGGGTCACCCCTCCGAGGTCGACGCGCTCGCCGTCCTTGACCGCCTGCACCCGGTCCCCCGGGACGTCCAGCAAGTCCGCCAGCATCGCCTTGCACTTCTCCGTCGCGAGGACCTTCGCCCCGGGATGCTCGGAGAGGATCCGGGGGATCGACCCCGAGTGGTCCTGCTCCGCATGCTGCGAGACGACGTAGTCGATCTTCCCGGCGCCCGAGCCGGCGAGCCGGGCGAGCAGGACCTCGGTGAAGGCGGGGTCGACCGAGTCGATCAGGGCGGTCTTGCTCGAGCCGCGCACCAGGTACGCGTTGTAGCTGGTTCCATCGGGCAGCGGGATCAGCTCGTCGAACAGCCTGCGATCCCAATCGACTGCCCCCACCCACTGGACGCTCTCCGCCACGGGACGCGCGTTCATCGGTCCGATCCTCCCTCTTCCGCCGGCGCTCCGGCCCGGCGCGGGATCGCGGCCGGTCTCCGGTCGGCGGCCAGTATGCCGCGAACGTCGCCGTCCCCGCCAGGGGCCCCGGGCGCGACGGGACGGGTCGGCCGCTTGCGGCGGGGCCCATGATGTTGTTAGACTCCTATCTGCATTTCACTCGCGGATAGGAATGACCATGCGAATCGAAACCGCGGAACTCGAGCGCCGCCTCGCGCGGTTCCGCGAGGCGGCCCGGCGGGCGGGGGGCAAGCTGACGCACCAGCGGATCGAGATCTTCCGGGAGGTCGCCGCGAGCGCGGATCACCCCGACGCCGAGTCCGTCTTTCGCGCCGTCCGGGTCCGGATGCCGACGGTGTCGCTCGACACCGTGTACCGCACGCTCTGGAGGCTCCACGGTCTCGGGCTCATCGCCACGCTCGGGCAGCGCCGGGAGAGCGTGCGGTTCGACGCCAACCCGGACCGCCACCACCACTACGTCTGCGTGCGATGCGGGCGGGCGCGCGACTTCCTGAGCCCCGAGCTCGACGCCATCGAGGTTCCCGGCGCCGCGAGGCGATTCGGAAGCGTTCTCGGCGCGCACGTCGAGGTGCGAGGAGTCTGCGAGAAGTGCCGCAAAGGCGGGACGAAGATCCGATGATCGACAAGCGGGGGAGACCGGGAGGAAGAGGGACATGGCGAAGAAGAAGAAGCTGACCACGAACGCCGGCGCGCCCGTCGCCGATAACCAGAACATCATGACCGCGGGTCCGCGCGGTCCCGTTCTGCTCCAGGACGTCTGGTTCCTGGAGAAGCTCGCGCATTTCGATCGCGAGGTCATCCCGGAGCGCCGGATGCACGCCAAGGGATCGGGCGCGTTCGGGACCTTCACGGTCACGCACGACGTCGCGAAGTACACCCGGGCGAAGATCTTCTCCGCGGTGGGGAAGAAGACCGAACTGTTCGTGCGCTTCTCGACCGTGGCCGGAGAGCGCGGCGCGGCCGACGCCGAGCGAGACATCCGCGGGTTCGCGATCAAGTTCTACACGGAAGAGGGGAACTGGGACCTCGTGGGCAACAACACGCCGGTGTTCTTCCTGCGCGACCCGCTCAAGTTCCCGGACCTGAACCACGCGGTCAAGCGCGACCCGCGGACCAACCTGCGAAGCGCCCGGAACAACTGGGACTTCTGGACCTCGCTGCCCGAGGCCCTGCACCAGGTCACGATCACGATGAGCGACCGCGGGATCCCGTACTCCTACAGGCACATGCACGGCTTCGGGAGCCACACGTTCAGCCTCGTCAACGCGAAGAACGAGCGCTTCTGGGTCAAGATCCACCTCAGAACGCAGCAGGGAATCCGGAACCTGACCGACGCCGAGGCCGAGGCGATCATCGGCAAGTGCCGGGAGAGCCACCAGCGGGACCTGTACGACAGCATCGAGAAGGGGGACTTCCCGCGGTGGAAGATGTACTTCCAGGTGATGCCCGAGAAGGACGCCGCCAGGTGCCCGTACAACCCGTTCGACCTCACCAAGGTGTGGTTCCACAGGGACTACCCGCTCCTCGAGGTCGGTGTCCTGGAGCTGAACCGGAACCCGGAGAACTACTTCGCCGAGGTCGAGCAGTCGGCCTTCAATCCCGCGAACGTCGTGCCCGGCATCGGGTTCTCTCCCGACAAGATGCTCCAGGGCCGGCTCTTCTCCTACGGCGACGCCCAGCGCTACCGGCTCGGCGTCAACCACCACCTGATTCCCGTGAACGCGGCGCGCTGCCCGGTCCACAGCTACCACCGCGACGGCGCGATGCGGGTGGACGGCAACCACGGCAGCACGCTCGGCTACGAGCCGAACAGCTACGGCGAGTGGCAGGAGCAGCCCGGCTTCGCAGAGCCTCCGGTCGGCATCGAGGGCGCCGCGGGCCACTGGAACCATCGGGACGACGACGACTACTACTCGCAGCCTGGGTTGCTCTTTCGGCTGATGACCGCCGAGCAGAGGCGGGCGCTGTTCGAGAACACGGCCCGCGCCATGGGCGACGCTCCGAAGGAGGTCAAGGTCCGCCACATCGGGAACTGCCTCAAGGCCGATCCGGCCTACGGCGAGGGAGTCGCCAAAGCTCTCGGCATCCCGCTCTCCGAGGTCGAAGGAGGGCAGCGAGGGACCCGGGAGTAGCCTCGGTCCTCGTCCTTCCCGGCGGATCCCGGTGCGGGGTCGCCGGGAGGGACAAAAAAAGAACGCCGGGCACCGCCTGACGATCGCTTGCGAGGGGAAGTCGGGGGCAACCGATCCCGGCGCGCCGTCTCGCGGTGCCCGGCTCGAGGAGCTGCCGGGCGAGAACGCCGGACTCAGGCGTCCGGGCCGTCGCCGTCGGGAACGTAGTCGGGGTCCATGCCGTTGCAGATGCCGTCACCGTCGGCGTCCGGACAGTCGGGGTTGTACGTGCCCGGAACGTAGTCGGGATCCTCGCAGTTGCAGATACCGTCGCCGTCGGCGTCCGGGCAGTCCGGATTCGGGCCGCCCGCGAGAACCGCGCCTCCGAATCCCAGCAGAACGACGAAGGCCAGACCGAGCGTGACGATCTTGCGCATCCTGTTCCTCCTTGGAATTTCGCTTCCTCGCCTCATCGTGCATCGGCGATGCACACCGGTCTTTCCAGCACACGCCGTGCCAGCTCCGTAAGACGCCGCTTCTCGGAAAACCCCGGAATCGACCGCCTCTCCGTCTCCTCGGTCCGACGGATCTTGCCACGGCCGGTTCTCCGACCGTCAAAAACGTCGGATCGGTCCCGTCCGCGGTCCTGCCGGGGGCCCTCCGCGCGGCCCGGGCCCGCCGACGTCGGGCGCCCGCCGCGAGAGGTCCCGCCCGGGAGCGGACCGTTCGGGCTCCGTCTTGGGCCGGGCACGAGCGTGACCTATGATCTCCGCGCCGTGATCCACGTCTCCGTCGAGATCGCCCTGGCCCTCGTCGTCGGCTCGGCCGTCGGCGCGATCCTTCTGGCGCTCGGCGAGCGCCTGAGGCTCGTGCTGCGGCTGCCGGTCCCACCGGGGCTCAGGCCGGC
>CALMDF010000414.1 GCA_937864895.1 uncultured Holophagales bacterium
TCGTCGTCGAGGCGCTCCGGCCCCTCCGGGAGGAGGCGGGCACCCTCCTCGACGTCCACCTGATGATCGTCGAGCCGGAGCGGTACCTCGCCGACTTCGCGAGGGCGGGCGCCGACGTCCTGACGGTCCACGTCGAGACGTGCCCGCACCTCCACCGGACGATTCAGCAGATCAGGGAGCTCGGGGTGAGGGCCGGCGTGACCCTCAATCCCGCCACGCCCCTCTCCTCCCTCGAGGAGATCCTCCCCGAGGTCGACCAGGTGCTCGTCATGTCGGTGAACCCCGGCTTCGGGGGCCAGTCGTTCATCCCGGGCGCCACCGCGCGCGTGCGCCGCCTCCGCGCCATGCTCGACGCGATGGGCTCGAAGGCCGAGCTCGAGGTCGACGGGGGGATCAAGCCGGAGAACGCCCGGGAGGTCGCCGAGGCGGGGGCCTCGGTCCTCGTTGCCGGCTCAGCGGTCTTCAGGGGAGACGTCGCTGCGAACGTGAAGCGGTTGCGCGCGGCGCTGGGAGCGTAGCGCTCCCGGTTCGGGCCAGGATTCGGCCCGGGGCCCCCGCGACCCGGGGCCCCCCGCTTGACGGTTCCAGGCCGCCCCCGTATCCTCCACGGCTCCGGCCCCTGGGCCGGAGCGGGTCTTTTGAGAATTCAGATCCGGGTCGAGGGTGGGGCTTCAAGTACCTCTCAGAGGTCCCCTGCCGGTAGCCCTGGGAAGCTTTTAGGCGCGTAGCTCAGTGGGAGAGCACTACCTTGACACGGTAGGGGTCAGCAGTTCGATCCTGCTCGCGCCTACCATCCCGCTTCCCACTGCGTTCGCAGGCGCTTAGCTCAGCCGGTAGAGCACTTCCTTCACACGGAAGGGGTCAGCGGTTCGAGTCCGCTAGCGCCTACCATCCGCACTCCCCCCTCCTCCTCCCGAAATCAGATCTCGAAATCCGCCACCTCGATTGGAGGAGGTCGCTGCCATGTCCGCCATCGCCGAACAAGTCGTCCGCCTGACCCTTCCCGACGGTTCCGTCCGGGAGGTCGCCGCAGGCACGACCGGCGAGGCCGTGGCGGCTTCCATCGGGGCGCGCCTCGCCAAGGACGCCCTCGCGGTGAAAGTGGACGGAGAGGTCCTCGACCTGAAGCGCCCCATCATGAAGTCGGGGGCCTTCGAGGTCATCACCCCGAAGCACCCCGACGCGCTCGAGGTCTACCGCCACTCCACCGCGCACCTGACCGCCCACGCCGTCAAGCGCCTCTTCCCGGGCGTGAAGATCGGGATCGGGCCGGCGATCGAGCACGGCTACTACTACGACTTCGACCCGGGCCGGCCGTTCACGCCGGAGGACCTCGAGAAGATCGAGGCCGAGATGCGGAAGATCGTGGCGGAAAACGCCCCGGTCGAGCGGCTCGAGATGTCGAAGGCCGAGGCGGTTGAGATTTTCGAGGGGCAGGGCGACCACCTCAAAGTGGAGATCGTCTCCGGCATCCCCGAGGGCTCCCTCTCCTGCTACCGGCAGGCCGACTTCATCGACCTCTGCCGCGGGCCGCACGTCCCGTCCACGGGCCGCCTCGGCGTCTTCAAGCTGACCCACGCCGCCGGCGCCTACTGGAAGGGCGACGAGACCAAGCCGATGCTCCAGCGCATCTACGGGGCCTCGTTCCTCTCCCAGAAGGAGCTGGACGAGCACCTGCACCGGATGGAGCAGGCCCGCGCGCGCGACCACCGCAAGCTGGGCAAGGAGCTGGGGCTCTACCTGTTCCACCCCTGGGCGCCCGCCTCGCCGTTCTTCCTCCCGAAGGGGGCGACGGTCTACACCCTCCTCGTCGACTACATGCGGAGCCTCTACCCGAAGTACGGGTACCAGGAGGTCGTGACGCCGCAGGTCTTCGACGTGGAGCTCTTCAAGAAGTCGGGGCACTACCAGAACTACCACGAGAACATGTTCTTCACCGTGGCCGACGAGCGGGAGTTCGGCGTCAAGCCGATGAACTGCCCGGGCCACTTCCTGATGTTCTCGCAGCAGGCCTTCTCCTACCGCGACCTGCCGGTGCGCTACGCCGACTTCGGGCGGCTCCACCGCTACGAGCGGTCGGGCGTGACGCAGGGGCTGACCCGCGTGAGGACGTTCTGCCAGGACGACGCGCACCTCTTCGTGACGCTCGAGGAGATGCCGGCCGAGATGGACCGCTTCATCGACCTCATCGACGAGGTCTACGGGACCTTCGGCTTCACCGACGTGAAGGTCGCCCTGGCGACCCGACCCGAGAAGTTCATGGGGACCGTCGAGAACTGGGACCTCGCCGAGAAGGCGCTCGCCGCGGCGTTCGAGCGGCGCGGCCGGGCCTACGAGATCAACGCCGGAGACGGCGCCTTCTACGGCCCGAAGCTCGACTTCCAGGTGACCGACGCCATCGGCCGGGCCTGGCAGCTCGGGACGCTCCAGGTCGACTTCTCGAACCCGGAGCGGTTCGACCTCGAGTACACGGCCGAGGACGGCACGAAGAAGCGGCCGGTGGTCCTCCACCGGGCGGTCCTCGGCTCGCTCGAGCGGTTCTTCGGGATCCTCGTCGAGCACACGGGGGGCGACTTCCCGCTCTGGCTCGCGCCCGAGCAGGCGCGCGTCATCCCGGTCTCCGACAAGCTCCTCGACTACGCCCGGACGGTCGCCGCCGAGCTGCGCGACGCGGGGCTCCGGGTGACGATCGACGAGCGGAACGAGAAGCTGGGCGCCAAGATCCGCCACGGGGAGCTCGAGAAGGTCCCGGCGCTCCTCGTCGTCGGGGAGAAGGAGCGCGAGGCGGGCGCCGTCTCGCTCCGCAAGCGCCACGAGGGCGACCTCGGGTCGCGCCCGCTCGGCGAAGTCGTCTCCGAGATGAAACAGGCCGTCGCCGCGCGTGCGGCGACGTGGGGCGCGAAGGCGCCCGCCACGAAGTAACGCGTCGTCGTAACGAACAGGAGGAAGCGCCATTTTCTTTCGAGGCGGTCCACGGATCCCCCCCCAGAAGAACTCCCCGATCAACGAGTACATCCTTCGTTTCCCCGAGGTGCGGCTGATCGCCGCCGACGGCGAGCAGCTCGGGGTCGTCACGCCCCAGGACGCGCTCGCGAAGGCGCGTGAGGTGGCCCTGGACGTCGTGATCATCGCGGAGCAGGCCCAGCCCCCCGTCTGCAAGATCATGGACTTCGGCAAGTTCACCTTCGAGAAGAAGAAGAAGGAGCACGAGTCGAAGAAGAAGCAGAAGGTGACCCAGGTCAAGGAGGTCAAGTTCCGCCCGAACATCGACGACCACGACTACGACTTCAAGATGAAGAACATCATCCGGTTCCTCGAGGAGGGCGACAAGGTCAAGGCCACGATCCAGTTCCGCGGCCGCGAGATGTCCCGCCTCGAGAACGGGCGAAAGGTCCTCCAGCGCCTCGGCAGGGACCTCGAGGGGAAGGCCCACGCGGAGGGGAACCCCGAGATGCTCGGCAACCGGATGCACCTCATCTTCGGGCCCCCGAAGAAGCACTGACATCCCTACCGGCCCAGAACCGCCACACGGAGCAAGGAGACCCGGCCCATGGCCACCCACAAGAGGAAGACCCATCGCGGAGCCGCGAAGCGCTTCAAGATCACCGCGAGCGGGAAGTTCAAACGCGGACAGGCGATGAAGCGCCACATCCTGACGAAGAAGGCCTCCGGCCGGAAGCGCAAGCTCGCCCAGGGGACTCTCGTCGCCAAGGCGGACCAGCACACCGTCCGTCAGATGCTTCCCTACGCGTAAGAAGGAAGAGGAGATAAGGCCATGCCTCGCGTCAAGCGCGGAACAAAGAGGAAGGATCGCCGGAAGAGGATCCTGGATCTGGCAAAGGGCTACTACGGAACGAAGCACAACTGCTTCCGCATCGCCGAGCTTCAGGTCGAGCGCTCGCTCGCCTATGCCACGCGCGACCGCAAGCAGAAGAAGCGCGAGTTCCGGGGGCTCTGGATCACCCGTATCAACGCCGCCGCCCGGATGAACGACATCAGCTACTCGCAGCTGGTGGCGGGGCTGAAGAAGGCCGGCTCGGACGTGAACCGCAAGGTCCTCGCCGAGATCGCCTTCCAGGACCCGAAGGGGTTCTCGGCGCTCGTCACCTCCGCCAAGAGCGCCCTCGCCGCCGCCTGAGGCGGAGACCCGGTGAGCAGCACTCGCCCCGAGGCCGGGGGGTCCGGGGGGCCACGAGCAGTGCCCCCCGGGAGCCCGGCCTCCGTCGAGGAGGCCCGCAGACTCTTCGCCGACGAACTGGCAGGCGAGGAGGCCGCCGCGACGACGCGCGGTGGCCTCCTGCCGGCCGACGTCCAGGCTCTCCGAGTCCGCTGGACCGGGAAGAAGCAGGGCGTGGTCACGGCTCTCCTCGCGCGCCTCAAGGAGGTGCCGAAGGAGGAGAAGGCCGCTTTCGGGGCCGGCGTCAACGCCCTCAAGCAGGAGGTCGAGGCCCGCCTCGACGCCCTCGAGTCGGAGGCCGCCGCCCGGGCGTCGGCCCTCGCCGAGGCGGCGAAGGCG
>CALMDF010000415.1 GCA_937864895.1 uncultured Holophagales bacterium
CCATCGCCGTCCGGACGTCGCCGTGCCCGGAGATCATCACGACCGGCGTCTGAAGGCCCCGCTTCCTGATCTGGGCGAGAGTCTCGAGGCCGTCCTGGCCCGGCATCTTGATGTCGAGGAGGATCGCGTCGTGGTCGGGGGCCTCGGCGACGGCGTTCGGCCCCGCCGAGACCGCCGTGACCTCGTACCCTGCGTCGAGGAGGATCGCCCGGAGCGACTCGCGGATGTCGCCCTCGTCGTCGCAGATGAGAATCCGCTGGCCCATGGGCGCCGAGGATACGACGGACGTCAGGGGACCTCGCCGGCGAAGGGGGCCGCGGGCCCGCCGAGCCGCTCGAAGGGGATGTCCAGGATCGGGTACTCGCGCCAGTCCTTGAAGTCGAAGTGCCACCACTCCCACGGGTAGACGAAGAACCCCTCGGCCGCCATCGCGCCGCGGAGGAGATCGCGCCGGCCGAGCTGCTCCTTCGTCCCGCCCTCCCAGGTCGCGTAGGAGCGCGGGCTGAACTCGTCGTAGCCGGACCCCATGTCGGCGGCCTTTCCCGTGTCGAGGTGGTAGAGGGTCACGTCGATCGAGCAGCCCCGGTTGTGGCGGGAGCCGCGCCTCGGGTTCGCGACGAAGACCTTCCGGTCCTGGGGGGTCGCGTCCCAGAAGGCCTTCGTCACCGCCCACGGACGGTAACCGTCGAAGACCATCAGCCCGTACCCGTCCTCCTTCAGGCTGCGGTGGACCCTTGCGACGGCCTCCGCGGCCGGGCGCTGCAGGAACGCCCGTGCCTCGCCGTAGACGGGCCGCCCGAGGAAGTTGTCGCTCCTCGCGTAGCGGACGTCCAGCCGGATCCCCGGCTCGAGCGCCGTCAGCTCCACGAGCTCCGGCCCCCGGAACGGCCCCGGCTCGACCGGCGGACCGGACTGGGCGAGGACCGGAAGGAAGAGGGCGAGAAGGGCGCCGGCGAGGACTTTCATGGCTCCCCCGGATCCTAGCCCCGGGACCGGGCCCAGGTCCTGATCTTCCGTCCCGCGAGTCCCGCGAGGAGCCTCTTCAGGCGGGCGGGAGCCGCTTCAGGACGAGGAGCGTGAAGTCGTCGGCGTACTCCGGAGAGCCGCAGAACCCGGCCGTCGCGCGGACGATCTCCTCGACCACCTTCGCGCTCGGGAGCTCCCGCGCGTCCCTGGCGAGGGCCGCGAGGCGCTCGACCCCGAATTCCTCGCAGGCCGGCCCCTCCGCCTCGACGACCCCGTCCGTGTAGAGCACGAGGAGGTCTCCCGGCCCGAGGGTCACCTGCCCGGCGAGGTAGCGGGCGCTCGCGAGCAGCCCGAGGGGCGGCCCCCCGGTCGTCAGCTTCGTGTACCGGCCGTCCGAGAGCACGTGGAGCGGCGGCGTGTGCCCGCAGTTCGAATACCCGAGGTGACCGCGCGCCACGTCGAGGACGCCGTAGATGGCCGTGACGTACTCCGTCGGCCCCACCCTCTCGCGCAGGAGACGATTCGCGGCGGCGGCCGTCCGGACAGGCTCCGGCTCTCCCTCCACCTGGGACCTCAGGATCGCCCGGAACGTCGTCAGCGTCATCGCGGCGAGGCTCCCCTTCCCCGAGACGTCCGCAATAACGAGCCCGAGCCGGCCGTCGGAGAGGGGAATGTGGTCGTAGTAGTCGCCGCCGATTTCGTAGCGCGGCCGGGTAAAGCCCGCGACGTCCCAGCCCGCGACGTCCGGCCAGGACGCCGGCCCCGCCTCGTCCTTCGTCTCCAGCGCGAGCCGGAGCTGCTCCTCGAGGCGCTCCCTCTGCACGAACAAGCGGTAGAGAATCGCCTTCTCCACGGCGATCGCGGCCGCGTCCGCGAAGAGCCGGAGGGTCTCCGCGTCGGCCTCGGCGTAGGCGCCGACCTCGTCGCTCTCGAGGTTCATCGCCCCGATGAGGCGCCCTCCCGCGTGGACCGGGACCGCCAGCTCCGACCTCGTCGAGGGCCGGCCCATGACGTACCTCGGGTCGAGCCTCACGTCGGGAGCGACGGCTGGCTCGCCGGTCTTCAGGACGTGCCCCACCAGCCCCTGCCCCAGAGCGAGGAGCCGGTCGATGTCGGGGAGGGGCCCCTCGAAGCCGCGCCGGACCGTGGCCGCGATCTTCCGCCACGAGACGCCGTACCCCGGGAAGACCTCCTCGCGGTTCAGGACGAAGATCCCCGCGGCGTCGTAGCCGACGGCGCCGCGGAGCGTGTCGAGGAGCCGCCCCAGGACCTCGTCGAGGTTGATCGTCCCGTCGAGCTCGTGCGCGATCCGCACGAGCAGCCGGTTCCGGGCCTCCCCCGTCATTCCCCGCCCGGGCAGGGTCCCTCCACTCACCTCCGAGCCCACCCCGGGAGAATATCACCCGTGGGGTCAGGTCTTGATTTTCCATTCTGGCTCCCGCGTCACACGGGACCATCAGGGACGCTGGCCTCGACGAGGGCGCCGTCATAAGCTGGCGGGTCAGAGGCCCGACATGTTCGTTCTCGCCCTTCTCCTGGCACAGGTGGCCGCCGCCGCGCCGGTGGCGACTCCGGCGACCGCCGTTCCGCTCAGGCCTCCGCCGCTCCTGGGCCGTTCCGGCGAGCCCGCCCGGGCCAAGTCACTCGCCGAGCACGCCTCGGAGATGAAGGCGAAAGGGACGCCCGTGGCCAGGGTCTCCTTCGACGACGTGAAGCCGGCCGAGCCGTCCGCCGGCCGCGTGGCTCCCCGAGCCGACGCGGGGCCCCGGGGCGTGTCGAACGGAGGGGCGACGAGGGCCGGGAACGGCGACGACGCGAACGCGTCCTCTGCCCAGCGCAGGATGGACCGCGCCGCGGAGCGGGGCCTCGAGGTGCCGGAGCGGACGAGCTCCTCGCGCCGCGATCGCGCCCGCCGGGAGTGGGACGACGCCGCCGAGGCCTGCCGCAGGACGCCCGGATGCGTCCCCCGGTACCGGGACGACGCCCTCTACGGCGAAGACAAGCCCTTGAAGACGGACCGGGAGCTGATCGAGGACATCCGCAAGCGCGGATTCTCCGAGCCACACCCTCTTCCCAGGTGATGAATGGCGGAAGCGTGTGGGGGTCGAACCCACCCGCCGCTCCTCTCGGAGCGTGCACTCTGGTTTTGAAGACCAGGGGGGCCACCGGACCCCTTGCGCTTCCGCGGCGGATTCTACGCGGGATCGGGGGAACGGCCCCGTGAACCGGGTCCTCTTCGTCGAAGGACCCGACGAGGCAGCCCTGCGGGCCTTCGCCGCCGGCCTCTCCTCCCCCTGGCGGCTCCTCTCCCGCCCGGAGCAGGGCCTCTTCCTGCTGGAGGCGACCGGCGCCGGCGAAGAGGCGGAGAGCGAGGCAGCGGCGATGAAGGACGTCCGCGCCTGGGCCTTCGTCGTCGTCGAAGAGCGCCCCGGCGGCTAGACTCTCCCCATGCCCCACACCGTGCCACGCCGGGTCGTCGTCGGGATCTCGGGCGCCTCGGGGATCCCGTACGCGAAGGACCTCCTCGAGAGCCTCCGTCTCTGCGGGGATCTCGAGGTCCACCTCGTCGCGACGGAGGGGGCCAGGCGGGTCGCCGCCGACGAGCTCGGCATCCCGCTCGACGAGCTGGCCGGGCTCGCCGACGTCGTCCACGCGAACCGGGACGTCGGCGCCTCCATCGCGTCCGGCTCGTTCCGCACTCTCGGCATGGTCGTCGTGCCGTGCAGCGCGACGACCCTCTCGAAGGTCGCGTACGGCGTCTGCGACAACCTCGTGACGCGGGCGGCCTACGTCCACCTGAAGGAGCGCCGCCCGCTCGTCCTCGTCCCGCGCGAGGCGCCGCTCCCCCTGCCGACCCTCGAGGCCATGGTGAAGGCGGCGCAGGCCGGGGCGACGATCCTCCCGGCGAGCCCCGGCTTCTACTCGCGCCCGAAGTCGATCGACGACCTCCTCGGGTTCGTCACCCAGCGCATCCTCGACCTCCTGGGCCTCGTGCTGGATCGTTCTCCCCGCTGGAAGGAAGGCTGAAGGCCTCGCCGCCGGCGCCGGCCGCCGTACACTCGACGGGATGGCGGCGCCCCCCGGTCACACCCTCTTCACGGGCGGGTTCCGCGCGCTCGAGGAGCGCTTCCTCGACGAGGTCCGTGCCCTCAAGCGGGACGACCCGCTTCGCCCCGTCGACGTCCTCGTCGGTTCGAACCTCCTCGGCGTCTACCTGAGGCGCCGGGCCGCCGGGGCCCTCGGAGGCATCGCCAACCTCCGCTTCCTGACCTTCCTCGACCTCGCCCGGGAACGGGCCCCGGGGCCGGACCCGCGCCCCCCGATGCCGCCTCTCGGCGAGGACCTCCTCGCCCGTCGGACGCTCCGCGAAAACCCGGCCGGCGCCGCGTTCGGCGACCTGCGCGAGCGTCCCTCGCTCGCGGCGCTCCTCGCGCGGACCGCGAACGACCTCCGCGAGGCCGGGCTCGCCCCCGAACGCCTCGCCGGGCTCCTTCCCGCGGTCGCCTCGACGCCGGACCGTGCCCTCCGCCTCGGGCAGGTCGCGGCGCTC
>CALMDF010000416.1 GCA_937864895.1 uncultured Holophagales bacterium
GCGTCGCGTCCCTCGGGGAAGGCCTGTCCGTCCTCGACGTCGGGTTCGGCGCGGGGCACCTGGCCCGCCGGATCCGTCCCTTCTGCCGCTACCTCGCCGGGATCGAGCTCGACCCCGACGCGGCCCGGGAAGGGGCCGAGTTCTTCGACGACCCGCTCGTGGACGACGTCCTGCACGGGCTCGCCGGCCCCTGGCGCGAGCCCTTCGACGTCGTCGTCGCCGGGGACATCCTGGAGCACCTGCCCGAGCCCGGGGAGGCCCTCGCGCTCCTGCGGCCGATCCTGAAGCCCGACGGGCTCCTCCTCGTCTCCCTCCCCAACGTCGCGAACGTCACGGTGCGCCTCGGCCTCCTCTTCGGCCGTTTCCCGGCCGCGGACCGGGGGATCCTCGACCGGACGCACCTGCGCTTCTACACGCGACGGACGGGGAACGAGCTTCTCTCCCGGAACGGTTACCGGGTCCTCCGGGAGACCCCGACGGCCATGCCCGTCGAGCTGGCGCTTCCCGGCCTCGGCCGCCCGCCGCTCGCGGCGCCGGTCCGGGCCGTCTCGAGGGTCCTCGCCAGGGCCTGGCCCGGCATGTTCGGCTACCAGTTCGTCTACGAAGCGAGGCCCGCCTGATGCAACCTCCCGCGCTCTCCCTCGTCATCCCGGCGTACAACGAGGAGAAGAGGCTTCCCGTCTCCCTCGCGCGGATCGCCGACTGGCTCGGTTCCCGGCCGCCCGCGAGCCCGGCCGAGGTGATCATCGTCGACGACGGCTCGTCCGACCGGACGGCGGCCGTCGCCGAGAAGACCGCCGCCGGGCTGGGTCTTCCTTTCCGCGTCATCCGGCTTCCCCGGAACCTCGGCAAGGGCGCGGCCGTGAGGGCCGGGGTCCTCGAGGCGAGAGGGAACCACGTCCTCGTGACGGACGCCGACCTGTCGACGCCGATCGAGGAGGTGGACAAGCTCCTCGCCGCGGGCGCCCCCGTCGCCATCGGCTCCCGCGGCGTCGACGCGACGCTCGTGAAGCAGCGGCAGTCGCTCTTTCGCGTCGCGAGCGGAAAGCTCTTCAACGGGCTCGTTCAGCTCCTCGTCGTCTCCGGCATCCGCGATACCCAGTGCGGCTTCAAGCTCTTCCGCGCCGATGCCGCCCAAGAGGTCTTCACCCGTGCGACCGTCGACCGCTTCGCCTTCGACGTCGAGGCGCTCCTCCTCGCGCGGCGCCTCGGCTACCACATCGCCGAGGTGCCGGTCCTCTGGTTCAACTCGCCCGACACGCGCGTCGGATTCGGCGGCGGGCTCGAGGCCTTCGCCGCCCTGTTCCGGATCCGGCGGCGGGTCTCCCGGACGATGAGGGCGCACCCGGCTCCGCCGAAGGGCTGACGGCGGAGGGGCCGGAGGCGCGCCGTTTCCACCCGCCCCGTTCCCCGCTAGGATGTCCGGTCACGATCGGAGGTGCAGCATGAAGCCGAAAGTCGGAGTCGTCCTCTCGGGCTGCGGCGTCTACGACGGCGCCGAGATCCACGAGTCTGTCCTGACGCTCCTCTCCCTCGACCGCGCGGGCGCGGAGGCCGTCTGCCTCGCGCCCGACGTCGCCCAGAGACACGTCGTGAACCACCTGACCGGCCAGCCCGCCGAGGGGGAGACGCGAAACGTCCTCGTCGAGGCCGCCCGCATCGCGCGGGGGAAGGTCTCCGACCTCGCCGGCCTCGACCCCGCCTCCCTCGACGCCCTCGTCCTCCCCGGGGGCTTCGGCGCCGCCAAGAACCTCTGCGACTTCGCTTTCCGGGGCGCCGGCTGCGAGGTCGACCCGGAGGTCGCGCGCGTCGTCCGCGCCGTCCACGGGGCCGGCAAGCCCGTCGGGGCGGTCTGCATCGCGCCCGTGATCCTCGCGAAGCTCCTCGGCGCCGAGAAGCCGCGCCTGACGATCGGCACGGACCCGGGGACCGCCGCCGCCATCGAGACGATGGGCGGCCGCCACGTCTCCTGCGAGGGCGGCCTCGCCGTCGTCGACGAGGAGCGCCGCCTCGTCACGACCCCCGCCTACATGCTCGACAGCCCGATCTCGGAAGTCTCCGCGGGGATCGAGAAGCTCGTCGCCGAGCTCCTGCGCATGGTCCGCGCGTAGGGACGGGGTCGGGGGCAACGGGGTCAGGCGTGCAATCGTGTATTGTTTTCAACAATACACGATTGCACGCCTGACCCCGGGTTCGGTCAGTAGATCGGGAAGGCCGCGGTCAGCTCCTTGACCTTCGTCTTCACGGCGCCCTTCACCGCTTCGTCCTCCGGCGCGGCGAGGACCTCGCCGATCCAGGCGGCGATGGTGGTCATCTCCGGGAGGCCCATGCCTCGCGTCGTGATGGCGGGGGTCCCGAGGCGGAGGCCCGACGTGACGAGCGGCGGGTTGGGGTCGAAGGGGATCGCGTTCTTGTTGACCGTGATCCCGGCGTGATCGAGCGCCTTCTCGGCGACCTTGCCCGTGAGCTTCTTCGGGCCGAGGTCGACGAGGAAGAGGTGGTTGTCGGTGCCGCCCGAGACGATCCGGAAGCCCTGCGAGGCGACGGCCCCGGCGAACGCCTTCGCGTTCGCCAGGACGGCCTCCTGGTAGGCCCGGAACTCGGGCGCGAGCGCCTCGAGGAAGGAGACGGCCTTCGCCGCGATGACGTGCTCGAGCGGCCCGCCCTGGAGGCCGGGGAAGACCGCCTTGTCGATCTCCTTGGCCCACTCGGGGGTGCAGAGGACGAGGCCACCGCGCGGCCCGCGGAGGGTCTTGTGCGTCGTCGAGGTGATGAAGTGCGCGTGGCCGACGGGCGAGGGGTGGAGACCGGTCGCGACGAGGCCCGCGATGTGGGCCATGTCGACCATGAGGAGGGCGCCGACGGAGTCGGCGACCTGGCGGAACCTCGGGAAGTCGAGGACGCGCGGGTAGGCCGAGGCCCCCGCGATGATGAGCTTCGGCTTCTCGGCCTCGGCGATCCGCGCCAGCTCGTCGTAGTCGAGCGTCTCGGCCTCGCGCGTCACGCCGTAGGAGACGACGCGGTACTGCTTGCCCGAGATCGAGAGCGGGTGGCCGTGCGTCAGGTGCCCGCCGTGCGCGAGCGACAT
>CALMDF010000417.1 GCA_937864895.1 uncultured Holophagales bacterium
GTCGTCGGATCGGTCGCGCCGGCGGGCGGGCCCGTCGGCGGCGGTGACACCGTCACCATCACCGGCTCGGGCTTCCTTGGAACCACCAGCGTCACGTTCGGCGGTGTCGCGGCGACGATCGTCTCGATCACGGACACGCAGATCGTCGTCACGACACCCCCCCATGCCCCCGGCGCGGTGGACGTCGTCGTGACCACGCCCCGCGGCTCGACGACGGCCGTCGCGGCGTACGCCTACGTCGACGGCATGGCGGCGGTCCCGGCTCTCTCTCCCTGGATGCTCCTCGCCCTCGCCGCAGCCGTTGCTGGCGCGGGGGCCCTCCGGCTGAGGTAGCGCGGAGGACGTCGGAAGCCCGGCGGCCGCGACCGTGAAGGTCGCGGCCGCCGGCGCTCCCCGCCTCCGGGGGCGTCCACCACGACGTGGAGCCCGGTCTGGCACACTGCGCACGGTGCGGCGTCCGATTCTCGCGGCCTTCTCGTGCCTGGCCCTTGTCGCAGGGCTCGTGGCGGCCTTCCTGGCGGGCCGCCGGAGCGATCCGGAGAGCCGGCCCGCCTTCCGGTCGCTCACCTTTCGCAGGGGATTCGTCCTCTCCGCGCGTTTCCTTCCGGGCGGCACGTCCGTGGCGTACGGGGCCGCGTGGGAGGGCGCGCCGGTGCGCGCGTTCCTCGTGAACGCGGAAGGATCCGGGGAGAGGCCGCTGGACCTGCCTCCCGCCGACGTCCTCGCCGTCTCGGTGCAGGGCGACCTCCTCCTCGGCCTCGGCCGCTCCTTCCGCCACGACTGGATGACGGGGGCAGCGCTCGCCCGGAAAGACCTCGGCTCGACGAAGCCCGTGGAGCTGTCGCTGCGGGTCCGCGCGGCCGACTGGAGCCGGGACGGCGGGACGCTCGCCGTCGTGCGGGTCGAAGAGCGGGCGCACGTCCTCGAGCGGCCTCCCGGGCGCGTCGTGCACCGCACGCCGGGGTGGGTCGGGCAGGTGCGCTTCCTGGACGACGACCGCGTCGCGTTTCTCGACCACCCCGTCTGGGCCGACCGGCGCGGCCGGCTCGTCCTGGCGGAAGGGGGAAAGGTGAGACCGCTCGTCGAGGAGGAGTTCGAGACGCTCAGCGGCCTCGCGCCGTCGGCCGACGGGCGCGAGGTCCTCTTCTCCGCCGACCGCGCCGGGAGCCAGACGGAGGTCCTCGCCGTCGACGTGCGGAGCGGCAGCGTGAGACCCGTGCTCGCGGCGCCGGGAGCGCTGCGCATCCACGACGTCGCTCCGGACGGGAGGCTCCTCCTCGCCCGCGAGGAAGAGCGGAGGACGATCGGCTTCCGGCGCGGGGCGCGCGCCGGCTCCGACCTGGCCTGGACGACGGACGCCCAGGTGGCGGCACTCTCGGCCGACGGGAGCCGCGCCCTCGTCACCGTTTTCGACGACCGCGGAGCCGGCACCGGGACGAGCTGGATTCGAGGGACCGACGGAGAAGCTCCCGTGCTCCTCGGTCCGGGGGAGGCCGCGGACCTTTCGCCGGACGGCCGCTGGGCCGTCGTCATCCGCCACGGCGGCTCGGACACGCTCGCCCTCCTCCCCGTTGGGGGGGGCGAGGCGCGGACCCTGGTCCTGCCACGCGTCGAGCGCTATCACTGGGCGCGTTTCACGCCCGACGGCCGTGCCCTCGTCGTCAGCGCGAACGAGCCGGGGAGGAGGATCCGCCTCTTCAGGCTCGACCTCGGGAGCGGCGAGTCGCGAGCCGTGACGCCGGAAGGCGTCGGTTACCTGCTTGCGGTCACCTCGACGGGCGACGCGGTGACGAGCGAGGACATGGACGGAAGAATCCGCCTCTTCCCGCTCGCCGGCGGCGCGCCGCGGGACGTGAGGGGGCTCCTTCCCGGGGAGATCGTCCTCCTCTGGCTGCCCGGCGACGGCGCGTTCCTCGCGGCGCGCCCGAACGAGGCGCCGCTGCGCGTCCATCGCGTCGACGCGTCGACCGGCGAACGCCGGCTCGAGACCGAGGTCGGGCCGGCGGACCGAAGCGGCCTCCGCTCGGTCGGGCCGGTGGCGTTCGCGAGCGACGGCTCGGCGGTGGGGTTCAACGTCTCGCGGCTCTTCTCCGAGCTCTACGTCGCGACGGGCGTGCGCTGACGGCCGTCGTCCGCCGCGGCTACCAGCCCGTCGAGTCGCGCAGCGCTTTCTCCAGCGCCGCCACAGCGGGGGCGCGGGGAGCGCCGCTGCGCGCCCGGGAGAGGAGTCCCCGGGCCTCGAGGGGATTCCCCTGCACGAGCGCGGCGCGGCCCGCCTCGCACAGGGCGGTGACGGAAGTCGGATCGAGCTCGACGGCCCGGGCAAGCGCGGTCCGGGCCTCGGCCGCGCGCCCCGTGGCGAGGAGATAGGTCCCCATCCACTCCCAGGCCGGGGCGTAGGAGGGCTCGAGGGCGAGCGCGCGGGAGAGATCGGCCTCGACCTCGACCCCGGGGGCGCCGCGGACCATCCGGATCCGGCCGATCGACGCATGGGCGGGGCCCAGGCGGTCGTCGATGGCGAGGGCCCGACGGGCAGACTCCTCCGCCTCCTCGGCCGCACCGGGGGAACGGGCGACGAGGGCGTCCGCGAGGCCGACGTAGGCGGGCGCCAGGTCGGGGTCGGCCTCGATCGCGCGACGGTAGAGCCCTATCGCCTCGTCGAGAGCCTCGCCGGCCGCCACGGCCTCGACGGCGGTCTTCCTCGCCCGGAGGAGGAGGTCGCTGGCGGCGAGGCGGGCGGCGTCCCGGCGGGTGGAGGGAGGGGCGAGCGGGACGAGGAGGGCCGCAGAGACCCTTTCGGCCACGCGGTCCTGGAGGTCGAAGAGCGTGGCGGGGCCGGTCTCGAAGGTCTCGACGTGGAGCGGCTTGCCGTCGTGCCGGCGGAGGAGACGGAGCGAGACGCGGGTCCGGCCGCCCTTCTGCGAGACCTCGGAATCGAGCACGGCGTCGACGTCGAGCCGCTCGGCGACTTCCATGGGGTCGGTCTTCCCGGCGCGGAAGGGAAGGATGGCGGTCGTCGGCCGGACGACGAGCGACTCGCCACGGGAAAGCCGCCCGATGACGGCGTCGGCGAGGGCGACGCCGAGGGTCTCGCCGTTCGCGGCCCCGGCCGAGAACCGGAACGGGAGGACGGCGAGGCTCCGCGGGGACTCGGGGGGGCGCGACCGGAGGCCGGCGACGGCGAGGGCGCCCAGGATCGCGAGAGCCGCTCCGAGGACGGCCCGGCGCCGCCAGCGGGGTGCGGCGGGCGGCGTCACGATCGTCGGCGCCGTCGCGGGGGGGGGCGCGCTTGCCGGTGGGGAAGGAAGGGCGGGTGAGGGAAAGGCCGGACCCTCCGCGAGCTCCGGCTCGGCGACCGTGGCGGGGCCGCGGGCGCCGCCGACGGGAGCGGCCGCGGGCTCGAGGCTCTTCCGGACGGGGACGACGAAGCGATAGCCCTGCCGGGGAATCGTCTCGATGTACGAGGTCTCTCCACTCTCCTCGAGGAGCTTCCGGAGCGTCGAGACCGTCCGGTTCACGTTCCCTTCCTCGACGAACGTGCCTTCCCACACGCGGTCGAGGAGCTGCTCCTTCGTCACGACGCGTCCCGGCGTCTCCACGAGACAGGCGAGGAGGTCGAGGACCCGGGGCGTGATCCGGACCCTCTCCGCCCCGCGGAACAGCGTCCTGTCGGAGAGGCGAAGGACGAAAGGACCGAACTCGTAGAGAAGAGCGGCCGACTCCTCACCTCTTCGCGCGTCAGCGGTCTCCGCCATCCGTTCGCCCATCGCCCGCAACGGACTATAGCGAAGGGCCTCCATACGACCCACGCGCGGACGGATAGGTGACAGGTGTCACGGTTTTCGGGGCGGCGAGGCGCCATTCGGCGGCGTTTCGGCTCTCTTTCCGGGTTCCGACGGGATTTCCCGGACGCGCGGGCCGATCTTCGGGCCTCGTGAAACGTGCACTTCCGGCCGCCCTGGCGATGCTGCTCCTCGTCCGCGGGCCCGGCGCGGCGACGGGTGACCGGCGTCTCGCCGTCTCCGTTGCCGGGAGCAGCCGGGTCGAGGTCTTCCGGGCCATCCCCCTCTACCGGGGGCTCTCCCACGTCGTCGAGCTGGAGGGACCCGGAGTGGACGCGGCGACACGGGTCGAGGCGGGCCCCGGGCTCGAGGTCCCTCCGATCGGGCTTCGGCGCTCGAACGGTTGGCTCCGCGCCACCGTCCACGTCGACGGCGGCGCCTCGCTCGGCCCGACCGACCTTCGGCTCCGCTTCGCCAGCGAGAAGACCGGACCCGAGGTCTTCCCGGCGGTCGTCCTCAGGAACGGGAGGGTGATCTCGGTGCAACCCCGTCGGGTGCCGCTCGGGAAAAAGGTCGTTCTCACTTTCGCCGGCACGGAGATCGGCAACGCCGAGGTCCTCGCCCGGAACGCATTCACGGGAGCACTCGTCCTGCCGGGCGGTTCCGAGAACGAGTGCCGGGTGGAGCTCACGTTCACGCGGCCGGGGCTCTTCGAGGTCCCGCTCTACGACCGGGCCGGCATCCCGAAGCCGGCGCCTGCCGGGGACGCCGGCGGCGGATTCGAGGTCGCGCCGGCGGCGCGGGTCGAGGTCGTTTCCCCATGACGGGGCGCCGTTTCGCCTCCCGCTTTCCCCGCGACACTCGCGGGCTCGCGGGCGCGCTCATCGCCGCGGCGGTCCTCGTCGCCGGCGCGCTGCCGATGGCCGGCGCGGCGGGCAGGGTCACCTACCGGGTCGGCGAAGCCCCGCCCGCCGAGGCGGGACGGCTGCTTCCTCTCTACCGCGGTACCCGGACGCGCGTGACCGTCGAACGGCCGTCGGTCGAGCGCTGCGACCGCGTGGAGCCCGGTGCCGGGGTGAGCGTGCCCGGCGGGCGCCTCGAGCGCGCCCCTGGCCGCCTCGCCTTCGAGGCCGTCGTCGACGCCGGCGCGCCTCTGGGTTCCCGCGACCTGAAGCTGCGCTACGCGATCGAGCTCGCGGGCCCGGAGGTCGTCCCCGCCCGTGTCCTTCGGGGCGGGCTCGTCGAAGGGGTCGAGCCCCGGCGGGTCGTCTCCGGTCGTCCCGTCGTCCTGACGTTCTCCGGCCGCGACCTGGGCAACGCCGGCGTCCTCGCTTCCGGCGCCTACGAGGACGCCCGCGTCCTGCCCGGGGGGACGGAGACCCGCTGCCTCGTCCAGGTCACATTCCCGAAGGAAGGAGTCTTCCGCGTGGCGCTCTACGACAGGGACGGCCCCCCGTTGCCCGCAGCACCCGGCCAGGCCCTCGGCGGCCACCCGACGCGCTCCGGCGGCCTCGTCGAGGTCGTCCGGGAAGGGGGAAGGCCTTGAAGCGATCCGCGATCTTCCTCGCCGTCGTCCTCTCCGCACGGACGCTCCTCGCCGCCGAGGAGCTGACGATCAGCTCCGGGTGGGACGAGACGGCGTTCCTCGGAGCCCGTGACAGGGTCGAGCTGCAGCTGAGCCGGCCCCTCCTCCCGGAGGACGGGAGCCTCGGCGTCGTCCTCGGGACGCTCGACCTCTCGGCCCTCTTCGAGCCCGTTCCGACGGGCCTCGTCTACGGGCCCGGCGGCGTGCCTCTCCCGGCGGGCGAGCACGACCTCGTCGTCTACAGGATTGCCGGCGGGAACGACTGGACGGAGCTCGCGCGGTTCAAGCTGAAGGTGAGGACCCGCGCCGGCTTCGACGCTGCCAGCGTCGTTCCCGTCGCCGACCTCGCGAACAAGGGTCAGGTCGCCGAGGGGCACCGTCCGGAGACCGCGGCTCCGGCGCGGGAGACGTTCCAGGACCTCACGACCCAGCTCGGCTGGAGAACGGAGCACGTGAGGGGGGACTTCTCCGTACGGACGAACGCGAACGTCACCGGCGTCAGTTTCCGCGAGGAGGCGCTCCGCTTCGGGACGCTCCAGGAGGAGGCTCCGAAGGTCGACCTGGCCGCCTGGGGCGTGGAGATCCAGAAGGGGTGGGCGAAGCTCGCGCTCGGGCAGGTCGCCACCGGGACGCAGCGGCACCTCGTGAGCGGGTTCGCGAGCCGGGGCGCCGTCCTGACCCTCGCGCCGGGGAGGGTCTTCTCCCTCGAGGCCGGCGCGATGGCCGGGTCGAGCCTCGTCGGCTG
>CALMDF010000418.1 GCA_937864895.1 uncultured Holophagales bacterium
GCGGCGACGAGCTCGGGGTTCGAGCAGGGGTACATCGCCCCGCAGACGACGGGGACCTCGATGCCGGCGTCGGAGAGAAACCGGTTCGCGCTCACTTCGATTCTGCGGGGCCGACGAGCCATCGGGCCGCGGCCTTCGCCACGACGTCGCCGGAAGCGTCCCGGATGACCGCCTCGACCTCGACCTCCCGCCGCTCGCTCGTCTTCGGCGGGTCGATCGTGCACTCGGAGGTCAGGGTGCCCCGGGCCTTCTTCAGGTAGTCGATCGTCAGGCGCGTCAGGATCGCCCGGGCGTCGTCGGGGAGGCCCGTGTTGAGCGCGAGGCCGGTCGAGAGCTCGGCGAGGTTCATGAGGGCGACCGCGTGGATGGAGGAGAGGTGGTTCCTCACCCTCCGCCGGTCGGCCAGCTCGACCCGGGCGCGCCCCGGCGCCAGCTCGCGGACGACGGCCCCGATCGAGCCGGAGTAGGGGACCATCCGGCCGAGGACGAAGCTGAAGAGCCGGTCGCCCGCCGGAAACCGGCGGAACCGGCTCCAGGCGGCCCGCATGGACCGCCCGGGCGACGAGGGGGTCTTCGTCATCGGTTCTCCTCCCGCGGCCGGCTTCGCGGCGGACCGGCTGCGCTGCGGCATTCTGCACGAACCCGCGTAGACTCCCCGCCCGCCGTGCTCCTGCCCGCCACGCCCGCCGCCCTCCGCCGCGCCGCCGCCGCCCTCCGCCGGGGCGAGCCCGTCGGCTTCCCGACCGAGACGGTCTACGGGCTCGGCGCGAACGCGCTCGACCCCGCCGCCGTCCGGCGGATCTTCGAGGCGAAGGGGCGTCCCGACGACAACCCGCTCATCGTCCACGTGACGGGCCTGCCGATGCTGCGACGCCTCGTCCTCGAGGTCCCGGCAGAGGTGCGGGCCCTCGCGGCACGCTTCTGGCCCGGGCCGCTCACGATCGTCCTGTCGAAGAGGCGAAGCGTGCCGGACGTCGTCACCGCGGGCCTTCCGACCGTCGCCGTGAGGATCCCCGACCACCCCGTCGCCCTCGCGCTCATCGAGGCGGCCGGTGTCCCGATCGCCGCGCCGAGCGCGAACCGGTCGGGGCGGCCGAGCCCGACGCGGGCCGCCCACGTCGCCCGCGACTTTCCGGGCCTCCTCGTCCTCGACGGCGGTCCCGCCCGGCACGGCCTCGAGTCGACCGTCGTCGCCCTCGGCGACCCGCCCCGCGTCCTCCGCCTCGGGGCCGTCCCCGTGGAGGAGCTGAGTCGGGTCCTGCCGGGCCTCGTCGTCGCCACGAAGGCCCGCGCCCGCGCCGAGAGCCCCGGGATGAAGCACCGGCACTACGCCCCGGCCCGGCCCCTCGTCCTCTACAGGCGCTCGCGCGCGGCGGCCCTCCGGGAGGCGCTCGAGGCCGACCCCCGGGCCCTCCTCCTCTGCGCCGACGCGGACGCCCCCCTCTTCCCGGGCCGCAGCCCCGTGAGGCTCGGCGGAGAACCGGACGAGATCGCCCACCGCCTCTTCGACGCCCTCCGGACCGAGCGCCGCGGGAGCCTCCTCCTGGCCTACGCCGTGGAGAAGAGAGGGCTCCTCCGGGCCGTCATGGACCGCCTGGAGAGGGCGGCGACCCGCATCGTCTGAGACCTCGGGGAGCTCAGGCGGCCGGAGCCCGCCGCAGGACCGCGATCGAGACGTCGTCCCCGACGGGACGCCTTCCCAGGAAGTCGAGGACCTCCCGGGAGAGTGCCGCGGCCACCTCGGAGGCCGGCCGGCCCGCGGTGCGCGCGAGGACTGGCAGGATTCTCGCGTCGCCGAATTCCCGACCTTCGGCGTTTCTGGCCTCGGGGAGCCCGTCCGAGTGGAGGAGGAGGAGCTCGCCCGAACCGAGCCGGCCCTCCTCGACGCCGTACGTCTGGGTTTGCTTGATCCCGAGCGGGTAGGCGCCCCGGCCGAAACGCTCGACGACGGACCCCGCCGGGTCGACCCGGAGGACGGGCGGGTGCCCCGCGATGGCCGTGGTGAACGACCCGTCCGGGCGGAGGAGGAGCGCGACGCCCGCGAAGAACTGGCGCGGGCCCGACGTCCGGCAGGTGCCGAGCCTGCAGAGAACCCTGTTGAGGGTCTCGAGGACGGCCGCCGGAGACGGGTCCCTCTCGACCTGGAGCCGCCAGGCCGTGTGGGCGACCGCCATCACGAGACCGGCGGCCATCCCGTGCCCGGAGGCGTCGCCGAACAGGATGGCGAGCCGGCCGTCGGGAAGGGGCTGGAACTCGTAAAGGTCGCCCCCCACCGTGTTTGCGACGCGGTTGAAGGCCCCCAGCTCGAAGCCGGGGACGGCCGGGAGGGACTGCGGGACGAGCTCCGCCTGGAGCTGCCTCGCCATCACGAGCTCGTCCCGGAAACGCAGCTTGTCGACGAGCTCGAGGCCGAGGAGCAGGAGGAGGAGAACGGTCAGGACGAGGAGGGTGAAGACGGTCCAGGCCGCCTCGGCGGGCCAGCCCCCCGTGACGAGCTTCAGGAAGGAGACGACGAATCCCACGAGGACGACGAGGACGACGAGGCGCCGGGAGGGCGAAAGGCGCCGGACGAGTCCGTGGAGGAGGGCGCTCGCCCGGACAAGCTCACGCTTCCAGCCGGGGGGCTCGCTCTCGATCGCGTCGCGGTGCTCGGAGACGAGGACGTCCCGGGCCTCGGCCCACTCGACGGAGTAGAGGTCGGCAATGTCGCGGGAATCGAACGACTCGACGGTTTCCCGGGCGAGGTCCTGCCAGGCGCGACCGGTGCTCACTCCCCTTGTTACGTCCCCGCCGCCGGGAAGTTCGAGGGGGGCGGTCCCCTCCACGCGCTTCCCCGGCCCCCGGAGCAAAAAGAGGCCCGCGACGAGACCGTCGCGGGCCATCCGGGAACGGGGGAAGAGGAGATCAGCGGACGACCTTCCGGATCTCCTCCTCGAGGAGGGTGGGGACGAGCGGCTCGAGCTCGTAGCGGACGCGGGCCGCCGGCTTGCCGATCTTCAGGACGCGGGTCAGGTCGATCGGAGTCCCGACGAGGACGAGGTCGCACGGGGTCTTCTCGATCGTCTCCTCGAGCTCGGCGATCTGCTGGGCGCTGTAGCCCATGGCCGGGAGGATTCCCTGCGCGTTCGGGTACTTCTCGTACGTCTCCCTGATGGAGCCGACGGCGAACGGAGTCGGGTCGACGATCTCGGCCGCGCCGTTGCGCTTCGCCGCGACGACGCCGGCGCCGTAGGTCATGCCGCCGTGCGTGAGGGTCGGGCCGTCCTCGATGACGAGGACCCGCTTGCCCCTGATCATCTCGGGCTTGTCGCAGGTGGCCGGCGAGTTCGCGCGGAGGACGCGGGCCTTCGGGTTCACCTTCGCGGCGTTGGCCTCGATCGACTCGATCGCCTTCTGCTCGGCGGAGTCGCACTTGTTGATGAGGATGATGTCGGCGCGGCGGAAGTTCGCTTCGCCCGGGTGGTACGACATCTCGTGGCCGGGGCGGAGCGGGTCGGCGATGCAGATGTGGACGTCCGGCCGGTAGAACGGCAGGTCGTTGTTGCCGCCGTCCCAGAGGATGACCTCGGCCTCTTCCTCGGCCGCCTTCAGGATCTGGCCGTAGTCGACGCCGGAATAGATGATGAAGCCGTTGTCGATGTGCGGCTCGTACTCCTCGCGCTCCTCGATCGTGCACTTGTGCATGTCGAGGTCGGAGTAGGTGGCGAAGCGCTGGCAGGCCTGCTCGACGAGGTCGCCGTAGGGCATCGGGTGGCGGATCGCGACGACCTTCTTGCCCATCTTCTTGAGGATCGACGAGACGTGGCGGGTCGTCTGGCTCTTCCCCGCTCCCGTCCTCACCGCCGTGATCGCGATGACCGGGACCATCGACGGGATCATCGTCCGGTCGTTCGAGAGGACCTTGAAGTCGGCGCCCGCGACGATGCAGCGCGAGGCCAGGTGCATGACGGTCTCGTGCGAGACGTCGGAGTACGAGAAGACGCAGATGTCGACCCGCTCGTTGCGGATGAGACGTTCGAGGTCGTCCTCGGGGACGATCCGGATCCCGTTGGGGTAGCGGGGGCCCGCGAGCTCGGCGGGATAGCGGCGCCCGGCGATGCCCGGGATCTGGGTGGCGGTAAACGCGACGATCTCGACCGACGGGTCGTCGCGGTAGGTCGTGTTGAAGTTGTGGAAGTCCCGGCCGGCAGCGCCCAGGATTGCGAGCCGACGTACGCCTTTCACCATAGAGGAAGTCTCCTTGGACCGCATTCTAGGCCGCTCTGAGGGCCGCCGGGAACCCCTTGGGGTCGGAGCTACATTTTACACACGATCCTGAGAACGGCTCTCCGATCCGGCCCCGGGCCAAACAGGACCCGCGTGGGCCGGGAGCGTGACGGTGAACGCCGAGCCCTCGCCCTCGCGGCTCTCGACCGTGACGTCCCCTCCCATCATCCTCGCGAGGCGGCGGGTGATGACGAGGCCGAGACCCGTCCCCCCGAAACGGCGCGTCACCTGGGGGTCGGCCTGCTCGAACGCCCGGAAGAGGCGGGCGACCTGCTCGTCGGTCATGCCGATGCCCGTGTCCGTCACCGAAAAGACGATCCGCTCCCCGCCGGGGCCGCTCTGCCGGAGGACCCGGACCCGGACCTCCCCGTCGTGCGTGAACTTCACCGCGTTCGCGAGGAGGTTCAGGAGGATCTGCCTCACCCGGGTCGGGTCGGCGTGGAAGAAGCCCGCCTCCTCCCTTCCCTCGAGGACGATGCGGTTCCGGTTCCGCTCGGCGAGGGGGCGCATCGTCGCGACGACGTCGCCGACGAGGGCCTCGAGGTCGAACCGCTCGGGCGCGAGGTCGAGCTTCCCCGCCTCGAGCCGCGAAAGGTCGAGGATGTCGTTGATGAGGCCGAGAAGGTGCCGGCCCGCGGCGTGGATCCTCGCGACGTCGGGGCCGAGCCCGTCGAGGCCCCTCTCCTCGATCTCCTCGGAGAGGATCTCGCTGTAGCCGAGGATCGCGTTGAGGGGGGTCCGCAGCTCGTGGCTCGTCGCCGCGAGGAAGTGGCTCTTCGTCCGGTTCGCCTCCTCGGCGATCCGCCCCGCCTCCTCGGCCCGCTCCCGCTGCCTCTCGGCCTCGCGCAGGGCCTGCTCGGTCCGCTCCTTCTCCTCGCGGAGGCTGCGGGTCCGCTCCTCGACGATCTCGACGAGCTCGAGCTCGCGGGCCTCGAGGCGCGCGAAGCGGAACCGGTAGCCGGTGTAGGCGATCGCCAGGGCGAGCGTCCCGAGCGCGAGCCAGAAGAACGGGCGCTGGTCGAGACGAGGCTTCAGGCGGAAGGAGAACGAGGCCTCGCCCTCGTTCCCCACGCCGCTCTCGTTGGCGGCGGCGACCCGGAACGTGTAGGAGCCCGGCGCGAGGTTCGTGTAGTAGGCCGAGCGCCGCGTCCCCACGTCGACCCAGTCGTGGTCGACCCCTTCGAGCCGGACGCGGAACGTCACGCGCGTCGGGACGCGGAGGCTGAGCGCCGCGTAGTGGAACTCGAACCTCTCGGCGCCCGGGGCGAGCACCAGGAAGGCCCGCGCCTCGCTCGGCACGCCGTCCACGAGCACTTCCTCGACGTGGACGGGGGGCGGGACGGGGTTCCGGAAGAGCCCGGAGGGATCGACCGTGACGACCCCCTCGATCGTCGGGAAGTGGAGGCGCCCGTCGGGGCCGCGGGCCCCTGCCGGCTGGTTCGCCCCGTTGCACTCCCGGTTGCGCATCCCGTCCTCGGTGCCGAACGGGCGGCAGCTCACGCGCCGGGAATCGCCCCGGATGACGGCGTCCAGCTCGCGGAGCGAGACGGCGTAGATCCCCCGGTTGCACGAGATCCAGAGGTTCCCGAGACCGTCCGGCAGGATGGCGAAGACGGCGTCGTCGAAGAGCCCTTCCCGCCTCGTCACCGCGGAGAAGCGACCGTCCCGAAAGCGGTTCAGGCCGCCGCCGTAGGTGCCCACCCACAGGGTCCCGTCCGGCTCTTCGTGAATCGTGTTCACGATCTCGATCGAGATCCCCTGGGCCGTCCCGAAGCGCTCGAAGCGGCCAGCGTCGAAACGGAAGAGCCCGGCCCCGTTCGTCCCGATCCAGAGGTGCCCCTCC
>CALMDF010000419.1 GCA_937864895.1 uncultured Holophagales bacterium
GGGCGCGCGCGGTTCCTTCCTGCCCGGGAGCGCCGCCGGCGCGCCGGCCCCGGATGGGTTCACTCGGGGACGTCCTCCACCGAGTCGGGGCGCGAGACGAGGGCGGGCGCCCGCTGCTCGTCGACGGCCTTCTGGTGCAGCTCGTCGTGCCGGCCCGCGTAGCGGTCGTAGCAGGTGCGGCAGAAGCGGGAGTCGGGCCGGAAGGCGAAGTCGACGACGGTACCGACGGAGAGGAGCTCGGGCGCGTTCTCGCCGCACGAGTCGCACGTCCCGGGCATCTTGAGGAGCTTCCACACGGGTCCGGACATGGCGGGGAGTTTAGCGGACGGAGGAGGCGGTGCGGTCGGGGACCGCCGCGGCGAGGAAAACGGCCGCGGCGAGGGCGATGCCGGCGCCGGCGAGGAAGGCCGTGGCGGAGCCGTAGACCGTCCAGAGGAGACCGAAGCCGGCGCTCGCGGGGAGCGCGGCGAAGCCGACGAAGCCGTGGAACCAGCCGAACGCGCGGCCGCGGGATTCCGGCGGGACGAGGTCCGCCACGAGCGCCCGCTCGGCCCCCTCGGAGAGCGCCGCGTGGATCGAGTAGACGCCGAGGACCGACAGGAGGGCGGCCGGGGTTCTCACGTACGCCAGGAGGGCATAGCAGGCGGCGTAGAGGGCCCAGGCGGCGAGGAGGACGCGCTTTCTCCCGAGGCGGTCCGAGAGGCCTCCTCCCCACGTCCCGAGCGCGGCGCGGATCGCGTTCGAGAAGGCCCAGACGAGAGGGACGCCGGCCGCCGGGACGCCGACCTCCCGCGCCTTCAGGAGGAGGAAGGAGTCGGACGACGCCGAGAGCGTGAAGAGCGTGACGGCCGCGACGGCGCGTCGGAACTCCGGGGAGAGGGGTGCCGCGGGGCCTTCCGCGCGGGCCGTGCGCGGGCGCTCCGGCCGCCTTTCCTCCTTCACCCCGAGGACGAGGACGAGGACGGCGATCCCGGCCGGGACGGCCGAGAGGCCGAGGACGGTCCGGAGGTCGAGGGAGAGGAGACCGAGGAGCGCCGCGGCGAGCAGGGGTCCGGCGACGGCCCCGGCGTTGTCCATCGCGCGGTGAAGGCCGTAGGCCGCCCCGCGCCTCCCGGGAGGCGTCACCTCGGCGATGAGCGCGTCGCGCGGGGCCGAGCGGACCCCTTTGCCGATCCGGTCGACGAACCTCACGAGGAGGACGTGGGGCCACCCCGTCGCGAGGGCGACGAGCGGCCGCACGACGGACGAGAGGCCGTAGCCGGCGACGACGAGCGGCTTGCGTCTCGGCGCGCGGTCGGAGAGGCGCCCCGAGACGACCTTCACCGCGGCCGCCGTCGCCTCGGCGACCCCCTCGATGAGGCCGAGCGTCGCGGCCGGCGCCCCCGGGAGCGTGGCGAGGAGGACCGGCAGGAGCGGGAAGATCATCTCGGACGAGGCGTCCGTCAGGAACGACACCGCCCCGAGCGCGAGGACCGTGCGGGGCAGGCGCGAGGGAGAATGCGGGGCGGTGGCTCTCTTCTCCACGAAGGCCTTCATTCTGCGGGTGGACGTCCTCTCCGAGAAGGACGTCGCGCTGACCCTCCTCACGCACGACGCCGGCGTCGTCCGGGCGGCGCTCCGCGGGGGCCGGAAGCGGTTTCGGCGCGGGGCGCTCATCGAGATCCTGACCGAGGTCTCCGTGACCCTCTTCCAGAAGGAAGGGGCGGACCTCGCCCGCGCGGACGGCCTCGAGCTCGAGAGGAGCGCCTTCGGCCTCGCGTCCCGCGCCGAGACGGCGATGCTCCTCCCCTACGTCGCGGAGAGCCTCGCGACCTTCCTTCCCGAGGCCGAGGCCGCGCCGGAGACCTACCGCCTCACCCGGCACGTCCTCGACGCGCTCGAGGCGGGAGCCCCGGCGGACCTTTCCGCGCGCTACTTCGAGGCGTGGCTCCTCCGGTTCGCCGGGCTCCTGCCGGGCGGCACCGAGTGCGCCTCGTGCGGGCGGGACCTCTCGACCGGCGGCGCCCGTTTCGACGCCGAGCTCCCGGGGCTCGTCGGGAACGAGTGCGCCCCGCCCGGCGCGGTCCCGGTCGCTGGGGCGGCCCTGCGGCTCCTCTCCGAGATCCGCCGGTCGCCGCTCGACGAGCTCGCGCGGCGAGGCGCCGGCGACGCGGCCTCCCTCCGCGCCCTCGACGGGCTCCTCAGGGAGGTGCGCCGCCGGTTCCTCGGTCACGAGCTGAAGAGCCACCGATTCCTCGGGAGCCTCTCCGACGGCCCGTGACGCGGGACGGAAGCCCTGCTAGATTCCGTCACCGTCGCAAGCTGTCTGCGTTCGAGACCGGAGAGACCATGGACTTCCAGACGCTCATCCTGAAACTTTCGGAGTACTGGGCCTCGCGCGGCTGCCTCATCGAGCAGCCGTACGACACCGAGGTGGGCGCGGGGACGATGCACCCGGCCACCTTCCTCCGCGTCCTCGGGCCCGAGCCGTGGCGGTGCGCCTACGTGCAGCCCTCGCGCCGGCCCGCCGACGGACGGTACGGCGAGAACCCCTTCCGCCTCGTGAAGCACTACCAGTTCCAGGTCGTCATCAAGCCTTCGCCGGACGACATCCAGGACCTCTACGTCGACAGCCTCAGGGCCATCGGAATCGAGCCGGCCGACCACGACCTGAGGTTCGAGGAGGACAACTGGGAGTCGCCCACGCTCGGCGCGTGGGGCGTCGGCTGGCAGGTGCTCCTCGACGGGATGGAGATCACGCAGTTCACCTACTTCCAGCAGGCGGGCGGAATCGACCTCGCGCCGTGCACGGCCGAGATCACCTACGGCCTCGAGCGGCTCACGATGTTCCTCACGCGGACGAGGAACGTCATGGACATCGAGTGGGCCCCCGGCGTGAAGTACGGCGAGGTGAGGAGGCAGGACGAGTACGAGGTCTCGAAGTACGGCTTCGAGACCGCCGACACGGACCTCCTCAGGCTCCTCTTCGAGAAGTTCGAGGCCGAGTCGCGGCGCTGCCTCGAGGCGGGGCTCGTCGTCCCGGCCTACGAGACGGCCCTGAAGTGCTCCCACACGTTCAACCTCCTCGACGCCCGCGGCGCCGTCTCGGCGACGGAGCGCGTCGGCGTCATCAAGAGGGTCCGGGACCTCGCCGTCGGCTGCGCGAAGGCCTGGGTGGCCTCTCGCGAGGCCCTCGGCCATCCGCTCCTCCCGAGGGAGCTTCCGGCTTCCGAAGCCCCGATGCCCGAGGCCGAGGAGGCCTGATCGATGTCGGAATTCCTGCTCGAGATCCTCGCCGAAGAAATCCCCGCCGGGGTCCTCTCCCAGGCGCGCAGCGACCTCCTCCGGGGCCTGGCCGACGCGCTCGCCGCCGAGCGGATCGAGGGGACCTTCTTCGCCCACTCCACGAGCCGGAGGCTCGTCCTCTTCTCGCGAGACCTGCCCGAGGTCCAGGAGGACCACGAGGTCGAGTCCGTCGGCCCGTCCGTCAGGGTCGCCTTCGACGCCGACGGGAGGCCCACGCGCGCCGCCGAGGGGTTCGCGCGCGGCCAGGGGGTCGCCGTCGAGGCGCTTCGCGTCGTCGCCACCCCGAAGGGCGAGTACGTCTCCGTCAGGAAGATCGTCGAGGGCCGCTTCACGTCGGAGATCCTCGCCGAGGTCATCCCGACCGTCGTCTCGCGGATGTCCTTCCCCCGGATGATGCGCTGGGGGGACGGGCGCAACACCTGGATCCGGCCGGTCCACTCCGTCATCTGCCTCCTCGACGGGCTCGTGGTCCCCTTCTCGCTCTTCGGGGTCGAGTCGGGGCGGACGACGTTCGGCCACCGGACGCTCGCCCCGGGCCGGATCGTCGTCGTCGGCGTCGACGACTACGTCGCCAGGCTCCGGGCCTCCTTCGTCGAGCCCGACGCAGGTGTGCGCCGCCGGACGCTCGCCGAGAAGGCCGAGGCTCTCGCCGCCGAGGTCGGCTGCTCGGCCGTCGAGGACTCCGACCTCCTCGACACCCTCGCGCACCTCGTCGAGTGGCCGGGCCTCGTCCGCGGCTCGTTCGAGGCGGCCTACCTCGACCTGCCGGAGGAGATCCTCGTCACGGCGATGCGGGAGCACCAGAAGGTCCTGCCGACGCGGGACGCGACGGGGGCGCTCGCCGCCCACTTCTTCGCCGTGGCGGACCACACCGGCGACCCGAAGGGGCACATCGCCCGCGGCAACGAGTGGGTCCTGAACGCCCGGTTCGCCGACGCGAGGTTCTTCTGGGACGACGACGGGAAGCTCCCGCTCGAGGAGCGGGTCCCCCGTCTCGCCCGGCTCTCCTTCCAGGAGAAGCTCGGCGACACGCTCCGGAAGGTGGAGCGCGTCGAGGCCCTCGCGGACCGGCTCGCCCGCGACCTCGGGCTCGCCGACGCCGCTCCCCGCGTCGCCCGCGCGGCGCGTCTCGCCCGGGCGGACCTCGTCACGGACATGGTCCGCGAGTTCCCCGACCTGCAGGGGATCGTGGGCGGCCTCTATGCCCGCCGCGACGGCGAGAGCGAGAGCGTCTGGCAGGCGATCTACGACCACTACCTCCCGGCCGGCGCCGACGACTCGCTGCCCCGCGCGGACGTGGGACGCGTCGTTGCCCTCGCCGACCGGCTCGACACCCTGGCCGGCTTCTTCGCCCTCGGCCTCGTCCCGACCGGCTCGCGCGACCCCTATGCCCTCCGGCGGGCGGCCCTCGCCGTGGTCCGGATCCTCCTCGAGGGGAACCTGAGGCTCGACCTCCCGGCGGCGATCAGGGCCGCGAGGGGCCTCCACGACGTCGCGGGCGCGACGCCGGAGGAGACCGCCGCCTCGCTCCACCCCTTCCTCCTCGAGCGCGTCCGCTTCGTCCTCGAGCGGCGGGGCTTCAGGCACGACGAGATCGAGTCGGTCCTGACGACCGACTGCCCCGACGTCACCGACGCCGTCGAAAGGGTCGCCGCCGTCGCCGCCGTGAGGAAGCTGCCCGACTTCGCCCCCCTCGCGATCGCCTTCAAGAGGGTCCAGAACATCCTGACGCAGGCCGGCGTGACCACGGCCGGCGAGCTCGACCCGGCCCTCATGTCCGACGACTCCGAGCGCCAGCTCGCCGGCGACTTCTTCCAGGCCAGGGGAATCCTGGACGAGCTCGTCGGGGCGCGCCGCTACGAGGAGGCGCTCTCCGTCATGGCGTCGCTCGGCCCCTGCCTCGACCGCTTCTTCACGGACGTGATGGTCCTCGTGGACGACGAGGCCGTGCGGCGCAACCGCCTCTCGCTCCTCGCGGCGATGCGGGACCAGTTCTTCCGCGTGGCCCGGCTGAGCGAGATACAGGCGTAGCAGTGGGCCGTCGCCGCGCGGATCGACACGCGCCGGTGACGTCCACGAAGGCGGAGCGCCGGTCCGCGCCGCGGCCGGCGACGCTGGCCCTCCTCGCGTCGGGGCTCGTCCTGGCCGTCTTCGTCGACGACCGTCAGATCGGGCAGATCGGGGACGGACGCCAGGTCATCCAGGTGGCCGTCGCGATCGCCGAGACGGGCGGAGTCGGGCTCCCCCGCGGCTACGAGGCGCTCACCCTGCCGAGGCCGGACGGCGACGCCGTGACGCGCTGGGGGCTGGGGATGTCGCTGGCGCAGCTCCCGGCAGCGTTCCTCGCGCCCGTCGTCGAGTCGAGGCTCGGCCCGGGGTCCTCGAACTCGCTGTTCCTGGTCGCGCCGATGCTCCTCGTCCTCGCCGCGGCGGGTGCGGCAGGCGCGGCCGCCGCGCGGCTCGGAGGAGGCCCTCGGGCGGCGGCGATCGCCGTCATCCTCGTGGCGCTCGGCTCGCCGCTCGGCTCGTACGCGGGAACGGACCTGACCGAGCCGCTTCAGGCGGCGGCGATCGGCACGGCCTTCGCGGCCTCGCTCGCCGCGCGGGACGCCGGTCGCGGTCGCAGGGCGCTCTTCCTGGCTGCTGCCGCAGGCGCCGCCGTGGGTGTGGCCGTCCTCGCCAAGACGAACCTCGTCGTGGCGGCGCCGTTCGCGCTCCTGCCCCTCCTGGCGTGGCGGCCCGCCGCTTCCGACGCCTGGCGCCGCGCCGGCGCCGCGGCGCTCGGGGCCGTCTCCCCGCTGGCCGTCTGGGCCTTCTTCGAGATCTCGAGGTTCGGCGGT
>CALMDF010000420.1 GCA_937864895.1 uncultured Holophagales bacterium
GGTACTTGCGCCCCCAGGGGTCGTAGAGGTCCTCGCTGGAGAGGAGCTCCGCGTTTGCGATTGCCTCCGGCGACTCCGGGAACCGCCCCTGGGACAGGTAGAAGGCGTCAATCGCTTCCGACAGGCGGCGGAGCCGGGAGAGGGACACGGACTTCTGGAATCCCTCCACGGCCGCCACCTTTCTGGGCGGGCCCGTGAAGACGTTCAGGGGATTGCGCTGCTGCAGGCGGACACCGGCGGCGCCCACGACGAGGAGCGTCAGGCCGAGAAGGACCGGGAGCACCGACCGGGTCGGGCGGACGGCCGGCATCTCGGCCGAGAAAGCCCCCGTTTCGTCGACGACCCCCGTCCGGCGCGCCTCCTCGATCAGGCCCCGGCTCAGGAGGTCGTAGAACGCCTTGGAACCCTCGAAGTCCGAGAGGAAGGTTCTCTCGACGATGTCCCCGATGTTCCGGCGGCCGTCGATCAGCTCGTAGACCGACCACTCCGCCCGGGAGATCCGGATCGGCCCGTCGCGCCGCTCGCGGCCCTTCCCGTGGTTCCCGCCCGCCGGGGCGTCGACGTCGTTGGCCTCCTCCGCGGGCTCGACGCGCTGCCCGACGGCCACCCGCTGGTAGATCAGCTCGGGCGACCGGATGACTTTCTGGATGATCGGCCACTCGTCCAGCATCCGGGCCCCCTCCATGAGGAGGCTCTCGACCTGGATCGGCCGGACGAAGTCACGGTCGTAGTCGATCTGGTCCATCTGGTCGAAGACGTAGTCGCCGTCCGTCCAGCGGAACAGCCCGTAGGCGATCTTGCGGATCTGGGCGTCGAGGCCGGCCCGCAGCTGGTCGGCATCGCAGAAGCCGTTCTTCAGGAGGATGAAGCCGAGCCGCTGGAGCGTCTGGCCCTGGATCTCGAGAGCCTTCGCGAGGGAGTCGGGCGAAAGGCTGCGCGTCTTCACGAGGAGCGTTCCGAGCCGGGTGTCGATCCGCCGGGCCTGGGACTCCGCCGAGACGAGCGCCCCGCCGTCGAATCCCAGGATCACCGTGTCGTCCGGGCCCCGGAGCGACAGGAGGCCGGTCTTCTTCTGAAGCGCGATGAGCTGGAGGATGTCCGAGAGGGCGAAGTCGTGCAGGGTCCCTTCGAGCGCCACGCCGTCACCCCTTCCGCGCCGGCAGCTGTCCGGCCACCCAGGCCGAGAACGCCACGAGACCCCAGACGACGGACCCGGCCGCCAGCGACGTCGTGCCCGGGCGCGGCGAGAGGGAGAGGTCGTCCCTGAAGAGCGCCGCGATGAGCCCGAGGAAGAACAGGGTGAGGATGAGCCCCGCTTTCCCCACCTTGCCGTCGAGGAAGAGCTCCGCCCCGGGGAAGACGAGGTTCAGCCCCCGGCGGAGCCGTCCCTCGATACCCTGCCGGCGCCGGACCTCTTCGACCTTCTGGAGCTTCGTCTCGATGGAGACGCCGTCCTTCTTCAGGTAGACGTGGATGCACTGCGAGCAGAGGAGCGGGCTCTCGCCCGGCGGCTTGCAGAGGCGGCAGAAGGTCCGGCCGCACTTCTGGCACGACAGGGCATACCCGCGGTTCTTCCTCCGCCACGCATCGAGGAAATAGGCCGCGCCCACCGCGAAGGGAATGGCCAGGGCGAACGGCACCGCCCAGGTCCGGGCCTCGCTTCCGACGTGGAAGTGCCCGAGGACGCGTCGGCTCCGCGGGTCGCTCTTCAGCGCCTTCACCTTCGCCCGGGCCTCGTCGACGGAGTAGCCGATGGAGACGACCTTCACGAGCGTGGGGCTGTCGAGGAACCTCGTGACGAGCCCGTTGTCGAGCGCCCGCGCCTCCGTCAGCTTCTCCTGGGCCTCGACCGTCCGGAACGTCTCGCTGTAGACGAGCGAGAGGTTGTAGCGGGCCCTCACGTCGCGCGGGTCCCGGCGGAGAGCCTCCTGGAAGTCCTCCTGGGCGGCGCCGAAGTCGCCGTCGACGTAACGGATGTTCCCGCGGTTGACGAGGGCGCGGGTCTCGACCGGGGACACCTGCGCCGCCACCGTGTACTCCGTCACGGCCCGGTCGTTCTGCCCGAGCTGCTGGTAGAGGGAGCCGAGGAGGAAGCGGAGGTCCGCGTCCGCGGGAAAGAGGCTCTTGACCCCCTCCAGGTCGTCCAGGACCCGCTGGTCGTAGCGCTTCTCCTGGAGCGCCTCGGCGCCCCGGAGGACGGGCGAGGCCGAGACCGCGAGCTGGGCGCCCGCGCGGTCGAGCGCCGGCGCGACGAGGAGGAGCGGGAAGAGGCCCGCGAGGGCCGCGATCCTCACGTTGCGCTCGGCGTAACCGAGGCTGAGGACGAAGAGCCAGAGGAGCAGCCAGCCGGCGTCGAGCGTCAGGAGGAGCGGGAGAAAGAAGAGGCCGGCCGCGACGACGGAGTCCCCCGGTCGACTGATCCACCGTCCCGCCAGCTCGGCCAGGTCGTGGAAGAGGCGGCGGGCCTCCCCGGCCACGAGGAGGACGACGAAGGCGGCCCCCGTGGCGGCCAGGGTCAGGATGAAGAGGAGGTACGTGCGGACGATGAAGACGCGGCGCCCCTCGAGGTCGACGAGAACCGCCCTGACGGCGCCCAGCAGCTCTCTCGGGACGCTGAACCTGTCCACGGAGAGGGCCAGGGCCACGCGAGACCAGCGGGCCTCGGGGAGGTCGGGGTCGAGCCGGATCGCGGAATCGAGGGCCCAGCGGGCCCGGTCGGGGTTCCCCAGGGCCATCTCCCTGCGCGCCATGAGCGTCGCCGCGAGGGAGAGGTCCGTGAGCCGCTTCAGCCCGATCTTGTTGGCGTGCTTGACGATCTCCTCGACCTTCTGGGCCGCCAGGAGGGGGTCTCCCTCCTCGTGGGCGGCGAGCCACGCGAACCACTGTCCGCGGACCTCGCGCCTGAAGGTCGTCTCCGTCGCCTCCCCGGGCCCCTGGAGGACCTGCGCCCCGGCCGGGACCCCTCCGAGGAGAGCGAGGAGGAACAGTCCGGGCACCGCCCGCCGTCGCGCGCGGTGAAGGAGGCCGAGCCCCGTCGTCCGGCGCATCGGCTCTCGCAGGGTCAGCCTCTCGGCCTCGGGGGGGGAGGTGTGCGGGGAGCCCCCTTTGCCGGCGCCGCCAGCCGCGTGAAGACGAGCTGGAGCGCGCCGAGGAGACCCTCGAGGGAGTCGGTCTCCTCGAAGGAGAGCCGTCCCCGGGTCTTCTCCCGGAGCGCCACGAGGGAATCGATGATCTCGCGGGAGGCGGCGAGGTCCACGGAGCGCCGGCCGGTGGCCGGGTCGGGGATCCCCTGGAGGTAGAGCGACGCCGTCTGCGCGAGCATGTCGAGGAGGCGCAGGAACGCCTGGCTCGTCGCCACGGGGGGCTCCTCGGGCGCGGGCGCCGCGGGGCCCGCCGCCATCGGCGGAGGCTCGGGCGCGGGGGGCGTCGTCGCGAGCTCTTCTCTCACGTCGTCCCGCAGGTCACCCTCGGCGGTGAACATCCGGCGGTCGACGACCTTGATCGTCTTCGTCGCTTCTGCCATAAGGCCTCGTTCGGGCGCCCCATTCTACGGGAACCTTCCGCTGCCGCCCGCACGAGGAGGACGAGTGCCGCCTGAGACGACTTCGCCACGCCCCGAGGCCGCCGGGGAGGCCGCCGCGGCCCTGGTCCGGCTCATGGCGCGCCTCCGCGCGGAGTGCCCGTGGGACCGCAAGCAGACGTTCGCCGACCTCTCGGGCTATCTCCTCGAGGAGTGCTACGAGGCCGTCGACGCTCTCGCGCGCGAGGACCTCGACGAGCTCGAGGGCGAGCTCGGGGACCTTTTCTTCGAGATCGTCTTCCTCGCCGAGCTCGGGCGCGAGCGTGGAGCCTTCGACCTCGCCTCCCTCTCCGAGCGCATCCACGCCAAGATGGTCGCGAGGCACCCGCACGTCTTCGGGGAGAGCGCGGTGAATGACGCGGAGGCCGTCCGGGTCCAGTGGGAGAAGCTGAAGGAGAAGGAACGCGCCGGGAAGGCCGCGGGCGGGGAGGCGCCGTCCCCCTTCGCGGGAGTCCCGCGCGCCCTCCCCGCCCTCCTGAAGGCCGTGCGGGTCACCTCCCGCGCCGCCGACCTCGGCTTCGACTGGCAGCGCGACGCGGACGTCCTCGCGAAGCTGGACGAGGAGGTCGGGGAGTTCAAGGCCGAGCTCCTCGCGGAGGGGGCGACGAAGGAGTCGGTCGCGCACGAGATCGGCGACATCCTCTTCACCGTCGTCAACGTCGCCCGGCGGCACGGGATCGACCCGGAGGCGGCGCTCCAGGCGACGAACGGGAAGTTCGTGAGGCGGTTCGAGGAGGTGGCCCGCCGCGTCCGCGCCTCCGGCCGCGAGGTCGACGGCGTCCCCCTCGAGGAGCTCGACCGGACCTGGGACGAGGTCAAGAAGGACGAATCACGATGAACTTCACGCGCGCCCTCGCGAGGCCTCCGGGAACGACTTTCGCCGACGGGTTGACGACGGCCGGGCTCGGGCCCCCCGACCTCCCCGCCGCCCTCGCCCAGCACGCCGCGTACGTCGCCGCCCTCGAGTCCTGCGGCGTCGAGGTGACGCTCCTCCCTCCCGACGACCGGTACCCCGACTCGACCTTCGTCGAGGACACGGCGGTCCTCGCCAGGGGCCTCGCGGTCCTCTGCAGGCCCGGCGCCCCGAGCCGCGCCGGGGAGGTCGAGG
>CALMDF010000421.1 GCA_937864895.1 uncultured Holophagales bacterium
CACGCTTGCCGCGGGCGATGATGTCGTCTATGGAGGCGATGGTGTAGCCAGCATGGGTAAGATGTCGATGCAGCATGAACATATACTAGATGAGCGGCGGGCGCCGATCAAGTCAGGGAATAAAGCCCCCGCCCCGGCTTCCGCACCCGAGGCCGCCCCTGCGCCAGCTTCCGAGCCCGCTCCCGCCCAGACCGCCGAAGCCCCCGCGCCCGAAGCCGCCCCGGCGAAAGCCGGCGAGCCGGCGCCGGCCGCCGCGGCGGCGCCGAAGCCCGCCGCCCCCCCGAAGCCCGCCGGGCCCAAGCCGACGGACGCGTCCGGCAAGCCCCTCGTCGCGGGCCTGGCCGCGGCCGTCCCCGGCGCCGTCCTCGAGGCTTACGAGTTCGTCGGTGAGACGACCGTGAAGGTCGCGCCGGAGAAGCTCGTCGAAGCGTGCCGCCACCTCAAGGCGAGCGAAGGGTTCACCTACCTCGTCGACCTCACGGCCGTCGACTGGAAGGACCGGGACCCCCGGTTCGACGTCCTCCTCCTCCTCCACTCCTTCTCCCGCGGCCAGGAGCGGGTCCGGCTCAAGGTGGCCGTCGCCGGGTCCTGCCCCTCGGTGACCGGCGTCTGGGAGACGGCGAACTGGATGGAGCGCGAGGCGTTCGACATGTACGGCATCCGGTTCGAGGGCCACCCCGACCTGCGCCGGATCCTCACCTGGGACGGCTTCCAGGGGCACCCGCTCCGGAAGGACTTCCCGATCCAGGGCATCGACACCGGCGCGGCGATCTACCCGGACCGCTACCCCGAAGGGGGCGGCCCCGGACCGAAGGACGCGAACCGGAAGGTGGTGTCATGAGCGAATCGACCCCCGGCACCACCGCGCAGTTTCCGCCCCTGGCGGGGCCGCCGCTCCTCGGGCTCCACGAGATGGAGCTCAACTTCGGGCCCCAGCACCCCTCGACCCACGGCGTCCTCCGGCTCGTCCTGAAGGTCGACGGGGAGCGGATCGTCTCGGCCCGTCCCGACGTCGGGTACCTCCACCGCGGGACGGAAAAGCTGTTCGAGACCGAGACGTTCCCGATGGTCATCCCGCACACGGACCGGATGGACTACGTGGCGGCCTCGACGAACAACCACGCCTACTGCCTCGTCGTCGAGAAGCTCCTCGGCGTCGAGGTGCCGAAGCGGGCGCAGTACATCCGCGTCCTCCTCGACGAGATGCAGCGGATCTCCTCGCACGTCCTCTGGCTCGCCACGGCCGCGATCGACCTCGGCGCCATCACGCCGTTCTTCTACACGTTCCGCGACCGGGAGGTCATCCTCGACCTCTTCGAGGAGTACTGCGGCGCGCGGCTCACGCTGAACTGCATGCGGATCGGCGGCCTGCCGGTGGACCTGACGCCCGGCTGGCTCGAGAAGGTCCGCGCCTTCGCGGAGCCGTTCGAGAAGTGCATCGACGAGTACGAGGACCTCCTGACCGAGAACCGCATCTGGAAGGAGCGGACGGTCGGGATCGCCGTCCTCGACGAGAAGCGCTGCATCGAGTGGGGCGTCACCGGGCCCGTTCTCCGCGCCGCCGGGAAGGCGTGGGACATCCGCCGCGCGCTCCCGTACGAGTGCTACCCGGAGCTCGAGTTCGACATCCCGGTCGGCAGGAACGCCGACACGTACGACCGCTACCTCGTCCGCGTCGCGGAGATCCGGCAGAGCCGGCGGATCGTCCTGCAGTGCCTCGACTGGCTCGATAAGAACCCCGGGACCGAGATCCGCGGGAAGGTCCCGCGCGTCATCAAACCGCCGGCCGGCGAGGCCTACGCCTCGGTCGAGGCGCCCAAGGGCGAGCTCGGCTTCCACCTCGTCGCCAGCGGCGGGAACAAGCCGTACCGCCTCCACGTGAGGCCCCCGAGCTTCATCAACCTCCAGGCCCTCCCCGAGATGGCCCAGGGACACCTCGTCGGCGACCTCGTCGCCGTCATCGGGACGATCGACATCGTCCTCGGCGAAGTGGACCGGTAGGAACGCGATGTCCGACACCCTCCTCCACTACGTCCTGATCCCCTTCGTCAAGGGGCTCGTCACCGTCCTCCTGCTCGCGCTCGCGGCCGGGGTCCTCACCTGGATCGAGCGGCGGCTCCTCGGCCGGTTCCAGATCCGCAAGGGGCCGAACCGGGTCGGGCCGCAGGGCTTCTTCCAGTGGATCGCCGACGTCGTCAAGCTCGTCTTCAAGGAAGACGTCGTCCCCTCGCGCGCGGAGAAGGCCCTTCACCTCCTCGGGCCGCTCCTCCTGTTCGTCCCGGCCGTCGTCGTCCTGGGCCTCGTCCCGTGGGGGCCGGAGGTCACCCTCTTCGGCGTGACGACCCCGCTCCACGCCGCGGCCGACCTGAACGTCGGGCTGCTCCTGATCCTCGCCGTCTCCACGATCGGCGTCTACGGGATCATCCTGTCGGGCTGGGCCTCGAACTCGAAGTACCCGCTGCTCGGCGGCCTCCGTTCCGCGGCGCAGCTCATCAGCTACGAGGTCCCGATGGGGCTCGCGGTCGTCGCCGCGATCCTCATGTCGAACTCCCTCTCGATGGTCGAGATCATCGAGGCGCAGCGCAGGGCCGGCGTCTGGTTCGTCTTCCCCGGCCTCGTCGCCTTCTTCCTCTACTTCGTGTCCGGAGTCGCCGAGACGAACCGGACCCCCTTCGACCTCCCCGAGGCCGAGAGCGAGCTCGTCGGAGGCTTTCACACCGAGTACTCGGGCTTCCGCTGGGCGGTCTTCTTCATGTCCGAGTACGGGAACATGATCTCGATCTCGGCCGTCGCCACGACGCTCTTCTTCGGAGGCTGGCTCCGCCCCTTCCCGAACGTGGCGTGGCTCTCGTTCCTCGACGTCGTCCCGGCCTTCTTCTGGTTCACGGGGAAGGTCTTCCTCTTCCTCATCGCCTACATCTGGTTCCGGGCGACGTTCCCGCGCTACCGGTTCGACCAGCTCATGGCGCTCGGGTGGAAGAGCCTCATCCCGATCTCCCTCGTGAACCTCGCGCTCGTCGCGATCGCGGTCCTCTGGGGGGCGGCGGGCCTGAAGGTCCTCGGCGCGATCCTCGTCCTCCTCGTCGCGGCGGGTCTCTTCGCCGTGTGGAGGCGCCCCGCGAGGCCGCGGACCTCGACGACGATGGCGTCCGCGAACGTGGAGGTGCGCGCTTGAGCCTTCTCGACCGCATCCTCCTCCTCGACATCTTCGCCGGCCTCCGGGTCACGGCGACCCACGCGGGCCGCAAGGCCGACACGGTGGAATACCCCGAAGAGTCCAGGGAGCCTTCCGAGCGGTTCCGCGGGATGTTCCGGCTCGACGAGGAGCGCTGCATCAAGTGCACGCTCTGCGCGATCGAGTGCCCGATCAACATCATCTACATCGACTGGCACTCCGAGAAGAACGCCGAGGGGAAGGCCGAGAAGAAGCTCGACCGCTTCGACCTCGACATGAAGCGCTGCATGTTCTGCGGCCTCTGCGAGGAGGCCTGCCCCACGAACCCGCGCTCGATCTGGCTCGCCACCAAGACCTACGAGCTGGGCGTCTACGAGCGGAACGAGGCCCTCTACCTCGACCTCAGGAAGCTCACGAAGTGGGACGAGAACGTGAAGCCGTACCCGGGTGTCGACCCCGACAAGGCGCCGGCGAACCCGGCCAAGGAGAAGTGAACTTGGAGCCCGCCCTCTTCTTCTTCTGGGCCTTCGCGGCGGTGACGGTCGTCGGCGCCGTCGGCGTCGTCGTGATGCGGCAGCCGATCCACTCGGCCCTCTTCCTCCTGATGTCCTTCCTCGGCGTCGCGTGCCTCTACGTCCAGGCGAGCGCCGAGCTCGTCGCCGCCGTCCAGGTCCTCGTCTACGCCGGCGGCATCATGATCCTCTTCCTCTACACGATCATGCTCGTGAACGTCCGGCGGCAGCGAACGGAGCGATACCTCCACCCGCAGGCGATCCCCGCGCTCGGGTTCGGGTTCCTGTTCCTCGTCGTCGTCGGGGGCGTCGTCGTGAACGAGGCGCGCTCGCTCGCCGCGAAGGTCCCGGCGGCCGACCCGAAGGCGCTCGCGACGACCGTCGTGGACGGGGTGACCGTCCTCGGGAACACGCAGGCCGTCGGCTGGATGCTCTACCGCGACTATTTCCTGCCGTTCGAGATCGCCTCGGTCTTCCTCCTCGTGGCGATGATCGGCGCCGTCGTCCTCGGCAAGCGGACGATGGAGAGGTTCGACTAGATGATCACCCTGGCCCACTTCGTCGGCCTCTCGTTCGTCCTCTTCACGATCGGCGTCGTCGGCGTCCTCGTCCGCCGGAACCTCCTGACCGTCCTGATGTCGATCGAGCTGATGCTCAACGCCGTGAACATCAACCTCGTCGCCTTCTCCAGGCAGCTCGGCGACCTGACCGGGCAGGTCTTCTCGATCTTCGTCATCGCCGTCGCCGCCGGGGAGGCCGCGATCGGCCTCGCGATCATCATTTCGCTCTACCGCCTGAAGTCGTCGGTCAACCTCGACGCCGCGGCGGAGATGAAGGGCTGAGGGAGATGAGCGCCGCAGACTTCCTCCCCTGGATTCCGGTCTTCCCGTTCCTCGGGTTCCTCGCCAACGGCCTCCTCTACCTCGTGGCCCACTCGCGCCTCGGCGGCAAGGACGCCCCGCTCGGGTCTCACGGCGGACACGACGCGCACCCCGCGGGCCAT
>CALMDF010000422.1 GCA_937864895.1 uncultured Holophagales bacterium
CGATGTTCTCGAGCATGACGATGGCGTTGTCGACGAGCATCCCGATGCCGAGCGCGAGGCCGCCGAGCGACATGATGTTCAGCGTCAGGCCGGAGCTCCCCATCAGCGCCACGCATCCGAGGATCGAGATCGGGATCGCCGTCCCGATGATGAGCGTCCGCCGGACGGACCGCAGGAACAGGAAGACGACGAGCATCGCGAGGCCGCCGCCCAGGGCCGCCGCCTGGCCGACGCCGCTCACCGAGGCGCGGACGAAAAAAGCCTGGTCCTGCGTGACCTGCGTCGTCACGTCGGGCGGGAAGAAGCCGTCGCGCTTCAGGCGCTCGAGGACCCGGTTGCAGCCGTCGACGACCTGCACGGTGTTCGCGTCGGGCTGCTTGGAGATGGCAACCTGGACGGCCGGCTTGCCGTCGAGGCGGGCGAAGACCCGTTCGTCGAGGTGGGTGTCGCGCACCTCCGCGACGTCGGAGAGGGCCACGTCCCCGCCGCCGGGCAGCGGCAGGCGGACCGCCGCGATGTCGGCCGGGGTCGCGAACTTCCCCTTGGTCTTCGAGACGACCTCCCGGCTCGTCGACTGGAGGCGCCCCGCGGCGACGTCCTGGTTCTCCTCGCGGACGCGCGTCAGGAGCTCGGAGACGGTGAGCCGGTAGGAGCGGAGGCGCTCGGGGTCGAGCCAGACCTGGATCTCCCGGTCGAGCCCGCCCGCCACGTCGACGGAGGCGACCCCTTCGACGGTGAGGAGCTGCCGGGCCAGCTGGTCCTCGCACCACCGCTTGAGCCACCCTTCGTCCCGCGTGGGCGAGGAGACGGCGAAGTTCAGGACCGGGATCTGGGACGGGTCCCGCTTGCCGATCGTCGGCGGGTCGGCCTCCTCGGGGAGCGCCGAGCGGGCCTGGTCGAGCTTCGTCGAGGCGTCGCGCAGGGCGAGGTCGACGTCGGTCCCGTAGGAGAAGTGGATGTCGACGTCGGTGTCCCCCTCGGACGACTCCGAGCTGATGAGGATCGCGTTCTCGGTCGTCGCGAGCCTCCGCTCGAGGAGCTTCGTGACGGTCTGCTCCATCACCTCCGGGTCGACGCCCGGGTTTCGGACGCCGGCCCCGATCTGCGGGTAGATGATCCGGGGCAGGAGGTCGACCGCGAGCCGGCCCGCCATCGAGACGCCGACGATGCAGATCGCGATTGCGATGATCGACGTGCCGACGGGGCGCGTGATCGACCAGTGGACGAGCCCCCGGCGCTCCCCCTTGCCGCTCACGGCCCGGCCTTCCCGGTCGCGCGCCGGACCGGGCCGCCGTCGCGCAGGCGGACGAGACCCTCCACGCCGACCTCTTCGCCGGCCGCGAGGCCCGAGCGGATCACGACCCGGCCGTCCACGCGCTCGCCCGGCTCGACGGGACGGACGCGCGCCGTGTCCCCGTCGAGGACCCAGACGAAGTGGGGTACCTCCGATCCTCGCTGCATCGCGGCCTCGGGGACGAGGAGGGCGCCCTTCCGGCGCTCGAGGACCATCCGGGCCCGCGCGAGGAAGCCCGGCCGGACCGCGGCCGGAGGTTCCGCGAGCGACAGCTCGACGGTCACCTGCCGCGTGGCCCCCTCGGCGGACGGGAAGATCCGCGCGATGCGCGCGGCCAGGGAGACGTCCGGGAGGGCGTCGACGCGGACCGTGGCCTCGTCTCCGGGCCGGAGGTGGACGACCTCCAGCTCGGAGACGGGGACCCTGAGCAGCAGGCCCGAGCCGGCGGCCAGCTCGACGAGCGGCGTGCGCGCCGAGGCGAGGTTGCCCACCTCCACGCGCCGCGCGAGGACGACCCCGTCCACGGGCGCCGTGATCCGCGCGAAGGAGGCCCGGGTGTCGAGGAGCTCGGCCCGGGCCTCGGCCATCGCCTCGGAGGCCCGGATCGTGTCCGCTTCCGACGGCGAGATGAGGCCGTCTCCCTCGAGGGCCTTCGCGCGTCGCGCCTGGGCGCGGGCGTCGAGGAGCCGCGCCTGGGCCTCCGCGAGCTCCGCCCGGATCCTTCGATCGTCGAGCTGGACGACGAGGTCTCCCGCAGCGACCCGGTCTCCCTCGCGGACGGCGACGGCGGTGACGACGCCCTCCTCCTGAGCCGCGACGACGACCCGGGCCGCCGGCTCGAGCGTCCCGACGACCGTGGTCGCGAGGACCACGTCCTCGGGGACGAGGCGAATCGTGCGGACCTGGGGCGGGGGGGAGGCGGGCGCGGACGCGCCGGCGTCCGGACCGCAGCCGGACTGGAGAAACACGGCGGCGATCGCCGGGAGCAGCAGGGGTCGGCGAGTCATCAGGCCTCCGCGCCGCGCCTCGCTGCTCACGAAACGGATGCGGCCCGGCCGCGGCGTCCGGACAGGCTAGCAGGGCGCCCCGGAGGTGTCGAAGCCGTCGGGGCCTGCGGCCCGGCTCCCGCCCCCGCGGGGCCCCCGCGGAAGAGGCGAACGGCCCGTGTCAGCGCTTCGAGGCCGTCGGCTTCCCCTTTCGCTTCGCTTTCGCCCGCTCGAGCTGCTCCTTCACCCGGAAGCGCACGATCCGGCCGATCAGCGCGAGGGGCATGGGCTCGTCGAGCGGAAACTGCACGGAACCTTTCGCTCCCTTCCACGCCGAGAGCTCCCGGCCGAACTTCTCGATCGCCGACGGCGTCGGGTAGAAGCCGACGTGCCTCGCGTAGGCGGCGAAATGGACCAGGTTGCCGTCCAGGGTGAAGGTCGGCATCCGGTAACGGATCGCCTCGCCCGCCTCCGGTGCCGCCTCCCGGATCGTCCTCCGCACCTCTTCCAGGACCTTCCGGACGCCGGGCGGAAAGGCCGCGGTGTACTCGTCGATGGTCTTCGGTTCGGGCGCGTCCGATTTCATGGCCGTCCTCCTTCGGCGGCGTCAGGCCTTCTTCGAGAAGAGCCGGGCGCCCGCCGTCACCACGGCGACGGCCAGGCCCCCCGCCACGATACCGGCGAGGGCGCCGAGGAGCATCGGGCCGAGACCGCCGAGGAGGCCGCCCCCGGCCGCGAGGCGCTCGGAGAGGTGGTGCAGCGGCGGGATGCCGTGCACGAGGATCCCGCCCCCGACGAGGAACATCGCCGCGGTGCCGGCGATCGACAGGACCCGCATGAGGATCGGCGCGGCCCGGAGGATCCCCCCGCCGATGGCCCGGCGGAGCCGGGCCCGGCGCGTCGCGCCCTCGCCCCGGCCGAGGTGGAGGCCGAGGTCGTCCAGCTTCACGATGGCGGCGACGAGACCGTAGACGCCGACGGTCATCGCGAGCGCGATCGTGGTGAGGACGGCGAGACGCGTCCCGAACGGCGCCGCGGCCACGGTGCCGAGCGAGATCGTGACGATCTCTGCCGAGAGGACGAAGTCGGTGCGGATCGCCCCCTTGATCTTCTCCTTTTCGACCTTCGCGAAATCGACGTCCGGGCTGAGGAGGGCCCCGGCCAGCTCGGCGCGGCGGGCCTCGGCCGCGTCCTTTCCGTGAAGGAGCTTGTGCGCGATCTTCTCGAAGCCCTCGAAACAGAGGTACAGCCCGCCGACCATGAGAAGCGGCGTCACCGCCCACGGCGCGACCGCGCTGATCGCGAGGGCGGCGGGGACGAGGATCGCCTTGTTGACGAGGGAGCCCTTGAAGACGGCCCAGACGACCGGCAGCTCCCTCTCGGCCCGGACCCCGGTCACCTGCTCGGCGTTGAGCGCCAGGTCGTCGCCGAGGACCCCGGTCGTCTTCTGCGCCGCCACCTTCGAGAGGACGGCGACGTCGTCCGCGACGGCCGTGGCCTTCTTCGCGGCGACCTTGGCCAGGATCGCGACGTCGTCGAGGATGGTCGCGATGTCGTCGAGGAGCGCGAGGAAGCCGGAAGCGGGCATGGACGGAGGGCGCTAGAGGCTCTGGCGGGAGGCGGCTGCCATGTGCGGGTCGGAGAGCGCCGCGCCCCGTTCAGTCCGAGAGGACCTTCAGCTTCCCCGTCTCGCCCTCGATGGCGACGTGGAAGAGCTCCTTGTACTTGTCGTCCTGGTAGGAGACGTGCCAGAGGGTGGTCCCGGGCACCACCGTGCTCGCGACGAGGCCGAGGGTCACCTTCGCCCCGTTCGCCCGGTGCGCGGCACCGCCGGCCTCGTCTGCCATCTTCACGAGCTTCGCCGAGTCCCACGTCGTCTCCGGCTTCACCGGGATGACGCGCCCGCCGGCGCCCGGCGTTTCCCACGTCGTCACGACGCCGTTGTTGACGCTCACCATGTTCATCTTCCCGGAGGCCTTCGAGGAGAACTTGACGTTCCAGGCCGTCGAGCGCCCCTCGGTGTCGACCGGGCCCGTTACGAGGTTGCCGAAGCCGAAGAGCTCCGCGTCCGCCTGCCACTTCACGGCGGCGGCCTTCGCCCGCTCGTAGGCGGTCTTCGCGTCGACGGCGGTGGCCTTCGGGGCCGCCTTCCCCTGCGCCGCGGCGGGGAGAGCGGCGGCGAGGAGAAACGCCGCGAGGACGGGGAGAGAGCGTCTGAAATTCACGGAGCCTCCGTCAGAAGAGCTTGAAGTTCAGGCCGATGGTGGCCGTCCAGAAGTCGCCGTTGTAGTCGTCCGCCACCTCGCCGAGGGCTTCGTCGACGCTGTTCGCGTCGAGGAAGACGTACCGCACGTCGCCGTTCAGCGAGAACGACTTGCCGAGGTGGATGTCGAGCCCGGCGCCGGCGTGCGCGGACCACTTCGAGTCCGTCACCTCGCCCAGCCCGACGTCCTCCCCGTTCACCTTGAGGCTGCTGTAGGTGCCCCCGCCGAGAACGTAGAGGCCGACCTTGGGGAGCTTGAGGAGGTAGAGCATCCCCGAAACCTGGAACGGGGTGTTGTCGACGTCCAGCTCGCCGATGCCCTCGAGCTTGTACGTGTCGCTGTAGAACGACGCCCTGGCCTCGGCCCCGATGATCCAGAAGATGTGGAAGCGCGCCTGCGCGCCGCCGATGAAGGTGTTCCCGTCTCCCCCGTCGACGCCGACCGCGCCGCCGTGGAGCCCGAGGTCCATGCCGAAACCGTCGGCCGCCGCGGGCGGGGCCGCGAGGACGAGCGCGAGAAGCGCGAGGATCGAGAGGCCGAGGGTTTTCTTCATTGGCGGAGTTCTCCTTACTGGGGGATGTCGCGGCGAGGTTACACGCGACGGGGGAGCGTTGCCACGGAGTCCGCGGCCGCCGGGCCGGATGCTCGCCTGTCGCCGAAAACCGTGCCCGCCCCGAACGGCCGGACTAAAATGGAGCGTCACGGAACCGTAGCAGCAGCAGATGTCCCCCCGGCTCGTGATCGTCGCGGGACCGTCCCGGGGCGCACAGGTCGCTCTCGAGACGGACGAGGTCGCGCTGGGTCGCGACTCCTCCTGCGGAGTCTGCCTTCCCGACGCCGCCCTCTCCCGGCGGCACGCGCTTCTCGAGAGGAGCCCGGACGGCTGGCGCATCCGGGACCTCGGCAGCCTGAACGGCCTGAGGGTCAACGGCCTCCCGACGGCGGAACACCTCCTCTCCGACGGCGACCGGATCGAGCTGGGAGTGAGCGTCCTCGTCTTCCGGCCCGAACCGGAGGGGGCGGAGGGCGGCGCCGAGGAGGCGGCCGAGGTCGTCTCGACGATCCGCGTCCCGGTTTCGCAGGCCGTCTGGGCGGGAGACGCGGCCGCCCTGGCCTCCCGCAAGGTCGAAAGGAGCCTCGGTCTCCTCCTCGCCGCGGGCCGGCGATTCGCCGCCGAGAGGACGGTGGAGGGCCTCGCGAAGGCGCTCCTCTCTTCCTCGCGCGACGTGGCCGGGGGGACCTCCGGGGCCGTCCTCGTGCCGGACGATGGGAACGGCCTCCGGGAGGTCGCCGCCCACGGGAGCCCGCGCTCCCCGCGGGTCCCACCTGGGGCCGCGGCGGAGGCGCTGGAACGGCGGGAGGCGGTGGCCCTCGGCCTCGACGGCCTCCACGGGGCCGCGATCCCGATCCTGAACGGCGAGGAGCGCCTCGGGGTCCTCTGTCTCGTCGGGAGCGACGCCTCGCTTCCCGAGGACGACCTCCAGCTCCTCTTCGGACTCTGCGCCTCCGCGGGCGCCTCGCTCGCGCTCGTCAAGCACCTCGCGTGGCTCGACGGCGAACGCAGGCGCCTGGAGGCGGCGTCCGGCGACGAGGAGCTCCGCGGGGACTCGCCCTCGATCGCCCGGGTCCGCGCCCTCCTCGCGAGGGCCGCCGGGAGCGAGGCGAGCGTCCTCCTCGCCGGCGAGAGCGGCACGGGGAAAGAGCTCGCCGCCCGGGCGCTTCACGCGCGAAGCGGGCGGAGCGGAGGCCCGTTCGTCGCCGTGAACGCGGCCGCGCTCGTCGACACGCTCGTCGAGAGCGAGCTCTTCGGCCACGAGCGGGGCGCCTTCACGGGCGCCGTCGCGCGCCGGCGCGGTCGCCTCGAGATGGCCCACCGCGGGACGCTCTTCCTCGACGAGGTCGGGGAGATGGCCCCGCAGACGCAGGCCAAGCTCCTCCGGGTCCTCGAGACGCGCTCGTTCGAGCGGGTCGGCGGGACCGAGAGCGTGAAGATCGACGTGCGCGTCATCGCCGCGACGAACCGCGACCTCCCCGCGGAGGTGAAGGAAAAGCGCTTCCGGGAGGACCTCTACTACCGCCTCGCCGTCGTGACGATCACGCTCCCGCCCCTCCGGGAACGGCGGGAGGACGTCCCCGGCCTCGCCTCCTTCTTCCTCGCGCGCCACGCGCAGCGCCTCGGGCGCCGCCTCGAGGGGTTCTCCCCCGCCGCGCTCTCCCGCCTCGTCTCGTACGACTGGCCGGGAAACGTCCGCGAGCTCTCCAACGCCGTCGAGAGAGCCGCCGTCCTCTCCGCCGGGCCCCTCGTGAGGCCCGAGGACCTTCCCGAAGCGCTCGTCGAAGGCCCGGCCTCGCGCGGCGACGAGGTCCTGCCCGCGTACCACGAGGCGGTGAACCGGGCGAAGCGGCAGGTCGTCGCGGCGGCCCTCGCCCAGTCGCACGGGAGCGTCACCGAGGCGGCCCGCGCGCTCGGCCTGCACCCGAACTACCTCCACCGTCTCCTCAACCAGCTCGGGCTGCGCGAAGGCCCCGGCGTGTGAGGTCCGGCGCGTGACGTCCGAGCCGAGCGGCATTCACCCCGGAGTCCGGCTCGGCCCGTACGAGGCGGTCGAGCTCCTCGGCCGGGGCGCTCGGGGCGAGGTCTGGCGCGCCCACGACCCGCGGCTCGGCCGACACGTCGCGATCAAGCTCCTCCTCGAGCCCCGATCCTCCCCGGGAGCGCTCCGGGAGCTGGAGCGGGAGGCGCGGACCGCGTCGGCGCTCTCCCATCCGAACATCGTCACCGTCCTCGACGTCGCCCTCGAATCCTCGCCCCCCTTCCTCG
>CALMDF010000423.1 GCA_937864895.1 uncultured Holophagales bacterium
GACCGTGAGGGAGAGGATGAGCTTCTGCGAGAGTCGTGTCGGCCAGCGCATGGTCAGCCCGGTCCCGGCCGGCCCGTCCCGCGTCCGCAGCGGGGGCCGGCCGGGGCCATCGGGCATGGTACACCCCGGGACAGGGGGAGGGTCCGTCCGGGAGGCGCCGGAAGGCCGCTTCCCGGGGCCTTCTCAGCGGGCCGCCTTCACCTCCGCGAGGGCCTCCCTGGTGGCGGCGAGGAGGGCCTCGGGCCCCACCCCGGCTCCGACGGCCCCCTGCATCCAGAGGTCGGGCGTCAGCCTCCCCTGCCGGGCCATCCGCTCGATCTCGGGACCGACCTCCCCGGCTTTCTCGACGTGCCGCTCGATCTGGAAGGCGATGAGGTGGCCGACCGGGTAGTCGGGAAGGTAGAGGAACGAGTCGATCATGTGGGAGTAGACCCCGAGGATCGGGGAGTCCGCGACGCCGAAGACCGGGGCGTAGAAGCGGTTCCAGACCCCCTTCGCGGTCGCCAGGACGGCCGCCTTCAGCTCGGCCGGGGTCGCCTCGGGGTGCTCGTACATGAATCGCCAGACAGCCATGTCGACGAGGGCGACCCCGGCGATCTCGGCGGTTCCCCAGAACGTGTTGAGGGTCGCGAGGGCGCGGCTCCTGGCGTCCGGCTTCCCGAGGCCGAGGAGCTCGAGGTCCCGCTCCTGGAAGACGAAGGCCATCGCCTCCGTGAACGCCGTGTTCGGGACGCCGGAGAGGAGGGTGTGGTCGATGTCGTTCAGCGAGATCGTCTGCTCGACGTTGTGCCCCAGCTCGTGGACGGCGATGTTGTAGCCCTTGTAGTCCATCCCGTCGGCGCCCACCCGGGTCCTGAGGTGCGCCTTGTCCCCGCGGCGGGCCGCGCCCCAGGCGTGCCCCGAGCCGCGCGCGGGGTCGACGACGACGTTCGCGGCTATCGCCCTTGCCCGCCCTTCCGGGAAACCGAGGTCCCGGAGGATGCGGGGGATGTCCTTCTCGAACGCCTCGGCCGTCGGGTACCGCTTCCGCGTCATCGCGTCGAGCTGGGCCTCGGTGTAGGGGCCGCGGTCCCGGAAGCCGGGGTACCAGACGTCGAACGGCTCGAGGGGCCTTCCGAGGCGCTCCCTCACGAGCGCGCCCGTCTCGGCGAACGAGGGCGAGGTGAGGACCGCCTCGAGCATCGCCTTCACGCGCGCCTCGGGGATCTGACGGTCCTCCTCGAAACGGCGGGCGATGTGCGACGGCGCGGCCGGGGCGTACGGGTCGACGAGACGGGCGGCGAGGAAGCCGGCGAGGAGCCTCTCGTAGCGCGTGTCGGACTCGGCGGCCGGCGACGCGGAGAAGTCCCTGGGAAGGGGCGGCGCCCCCGGCTCGAGGGACTTCGTGACCGCCACCTCGTTCGTGAAGGGGTTCCAGTCGACCCAGGGCGAGTCGATCGCGGCCCTCGGGATCGTCTGCGTGACGATCCGCTCCATCGCCTTCTGGATCGCTCTCTGCTTCGAGAGGCCGTCCTTCCCGTCGCCGTAGCAGGCCTTGATCTCGTCGCGGAGGTTCCAGTGCGAGAGGAGCCGCTTGCCGGCCGGGAAGAGCCGCCGTCCCTTCTCGTCGAGGAGGTGGTGGACCCGAAGGTTGTACCCGGCGACGTAGCGCGACGCGTCGGCCGAGGCGGTCGCGACGGCCTGGCTCACCTCGGCGGGAACGCGCTTGCCGAAGCGCTCGGCGAGGCGGGACTCGGCCCACTCCCTGCGGCTCCAAGCCGGCCCCTTCTCGAGGCGCTCCGCGAGCGTCGTGAGGGGGAAGTTGAGGAGGACCGCGAAGGCGAGGCGGTTCGCGAAGAGGTCGTCGAGGACGTGGGCCGAGGGGTCCCAGCCCGCCATCGCCTCGTCGAACGCGAGGATCTCTCCCCGGTCGAGGTCGGAGTGCTCCCTGAGGTCGCGAACGACCTCGAGGAGGTGCCCGTCGACCGACTCGAGGACCCGCTGCATTCTCGTGAAGAGGGCGTCCCGCTCCGCCGGGACTGCGAGAAAGTGCGTCCTGGCCATCTCGGCGAAGGCGGCGGCGTCGCCGTCCGAGGCGCGCCAGAGGGAGGCGGCCTGCGCGAGGCCCCTCTTCGCGCGGGGGCGTGCCTCCTCGCCGTGGAGGACGACGAGCTCGCCCTCGAGGGCCGTCAGCGCTTCCGCGGAGATCGGGGGAACGGGCGCGGCGCTCACGGCACCACCGAGGGCGAGGGCGGCCGCGAGCACGGGCGCGGCGAGGGCGAATCGCATCGGGAGACCTCCAACCGGCGGAGTGTAGCTTCGGGGGAGAATCCCGGCCGTGCATCCCCTGGAGGAGCCGGGCCACGGAGCCGCCCCCCACGACGTCGACGTGCTCGTCGTCGGAGCCGGACCCGCCGGCCTCGCCGTCGGCGCCTGTCTCGCGCGGGCCGGCCGCCGGCCGGTCCTCCTCGAGAAGGGGGACGCCCCCGGGTGGAGCTGGGCCTCCCACTACGAGTCGCTCAGGCTCCACACGGCCCGGAGCTGCTCGTCGCTCCCCTTCCTCGCGCTCCCGCCGGGAGAGACGTTTCCCTCCCGCGCGGAGCTGGCCGACTACCTCGTCTGCTACGCCCGGCGCTTCCGGCTCGACGTCCGGACGGGCGTGACCGTGGAGCGCGTCACGCGCGATCCCCGGGGCCGATTCCTCGCGGAGTCGTCCGCGGGGCGCTTCCGCGCCCGTGCGTGCGTCGTGGCCACCGGGGCGAACCGCATTCCCCGCGTGCCGGACCTCCCCGGCCGGGAGCTCTTCCGGGGGCGGCTCGTTCACTCGTCCTCGCTCCGGAGCGGGCAGGAGCTGGCGGGGGGCCGGGTTCTCGTGGCGGGGCTCGGCAACTCCGGCGGCGACCTCGCCGCCGACCTCGCCGCGCACGGAGCGCGGGTCACGATCGCCGCCGGCCGCGTCGCACCGGCCCTTCCGCTCCGCGTCGCCGGCCTGACCTGGCGGACGGCGGCGCTCCTCGCGCCGGACCTCCTCGGCGCTCTCGCCCGGCGGGTCGGCGCCGAGGGAGCGGCCAGGAGGGCGAGCGCCGCCTTCTGGGCGGCCGTCCAGGAACGGCACGCCGGGGACCTCCGTCCCCTCGGTCTCTCCCTCCCTTCCCGCGAGGAGCTGTGCGACCCCGTCCTGTGGAGCCGGCCTCCGCTCACGAGCGCGGCCGCCCTCGCCGCGGTGAGGCGGCGGGAGATCGACCTCGTCCCCCGCCTCGTCGCGCTCCGGGAGTCCGAGGCGGTCCTCGAGGACGGCCGCGCGTTGCCCGTCGACGCCGTCGTCCTCGCGACGGGTTTCCGGCACGGCCTCGAGGAGCTCCTCGGCGAGCTCCTCCCGGCCGGAAGCGCCCCCGGGGACGGGGCGGTGAACGGGGCTCCCGGGCTCTTCCTCTGCGGCCTGGCCCCCGAGCTGCGCCTCATCGCGCGCTCCGCGCGGAGGACGGCGCGCCTCGTGGACCGGGCGCTACCCTAGCGGGCGAGAAGGAGACCGAGGCCGAGCGCCCCGGCGTAGTCCGACGCCTCCGCCTCGCCCCACCTCTCGGCCCGGCGGAGGAGGTCGCGGGCCGTGTCTCCCGAGGAGAGGCCGTCGGGGAACGGCGCCCAGAGGGTCGAGAGGGCGACCCAGGCCCCGGCCGCGCCCTTCGCGAGCGCGGGCGTCCCGAGGAGGAGGGCGTCGCCCGGGGCGAGGGACACCGGCCCGGCGGCCTCGACGAGGCTCACGTCCTCGGCGCCTCGCGCCCCGGGGGCGAGGAAAGGCGTCGGGCCGGCCGGAGCCCCTCCGAGGAGGGGGGTGACGCGCCGGGAGATCCGGGCCTCGGCAGAGCCCGGACCGAGCCGTACCACGGAAACCCGAAGGCCGCCTTCGGCGGCGGTCGCGACCGCGCCGACGAGGCCCGTCCCGAGGGCGGGCGGAACGCGGCGGAGCGCCTCCTCCGGCTGCCTCGTGTGGGCCAGGATCCGGCGGGCGTTTCCGGCAGGAAGGGTCCCCCTCACCCTCGTGAAGGCGTCGGTCTCGTCGCCGGCGGCGAGAAGCGCCGAGAGGAGCAGGTCGAGGTGGCCCTGCGCCGTCCTGACGGCCGCCTCCGGGCTGGACGGGCTCACCGCGGCAGCACGGCAGAAGGCCCGGACGGCGACGACGGCCGAGAGGCGCGCCCCGAGAGACGCCTCAGCCCCGTCGGCGACCGCGAGGGCGATGCCGCCGGGGAACGTCACGGCGAACGACGCGCCGAGCCCGGGGCCGGCGGCGCGGGGCCCCGGGGCCGAGGCGAACCAGGCGGAAACGCCAGGCGCCTCGATCCTCTCGCCGGCCTCGTCGATCCGGAGGTCGTAGGCCGACAAGTCGGGGCCCGGCCCGGCCGGGGCCGGCGGCGGGGAAACCTGCCGCCCGGCAGCCCCCCGCTGCTCCTCGACGAACCTGACGAACCGCAGAAGGTCGGAGATCCGCGAGAAGAGACCGAGGGCGGTGAACTCGGAGAGGTCCTCGAGAAGGTTGCCCGGCACGGCGTTCAGCTCGTCGGCCAGCTGCGCGGCGAGGCGCTGCGGCAGCGTCCTCCTGAGCGACGGCCCCAGGGCGCCGAAGGCGACCCCCGGCTTCGGCGACGGGGGCGGCTCGCCGCGGAGCGCGAAGAGCTCGTGGAGGAAGCCGAGCGCCCGCAGGAGGCGGTCGCGCAGCTCGGACAGGGCCTCGGCCGGGATCTCGCCGGCCCTGGAGAGGTCGAGCGCGCCGACCCAGGCCGAGACGTCCTCGAGAAGCTCGAGAAAATCCGGCAGGTCGGCCTCGAGGGATCGTTCCTTCTCCGCCACGTGGTCGTTGATCCTAGGGGCTCGCTCACCCGCCGTCCACGGGCCGCCTGCGGCTATCCTTCACGGTGCGAGGCCCCGCGCCATGAGCCGCCCCCCCCGTCTCGAGGAATCGCTCGCCCGTTGGGAATCCGCGCCTTCGCCGGAGAGGGCCGACGACCTCCTCGGCGCGGCCGAGGCGGCGCTCGCCGGGAGCCCCGTCGCGCCGCAACTCTGGCACCGCTGGCTCGACGCGACCCGCAGGCGCGGGCACCTTCTCGCCCTTCCCGACCGCGAGGCCCGCCACCGCTGGGCCGACGTCGCCGTGAGAGCCGTCTCCTCCTCGGGGTACGGCCTCGCGGAGATGCTCGCGCAGCGGGTCGCCTCGCACCCGGGCCGGGCTCTCTTCGCCGGCGGGCCGTCTCCCGCGGCGCCGCGCTGGAGCTACGCCCACGTCGCCCGCCGCGCGGACGCCGTCGCCGCCGCGCTCCTCGACCTCGAGCCGGAGCCGCGGGTCGCCATCGTCTCCGAGAACGGGTTCGATTCGGCCGCCGTCGACCTCGCCTGCCTCCTCCACGGCCTCCTCGTCTCTCCGCTCTCGCCGCACCTGAATCCCGGCGAGCTGACGGCCGCCTTCGACGCCCTCGGCGTGAATCTCGCCGTCGCCTCCTCGGAGGAGAGCCTCAGGCGGCTGCGCGACACGGCCCGGCGCGTGGCCAGCCCGTTCCGGGTCGTCCTCCTCGACGAGGCCGCCGACCTGGCGGGAGACGGGGAGATCGTTCTCGGCGAGACGCTCGCCGCGAAGTCCGAAGCGTCGGTCCCCTCCACCCTCGCCCGCGCTCCCCGCCGCGCCCTCCGAGAGACCTGCACCGTCCTCTTCACCTCGGGGTCGACCGGCGGCCAGAAAGGCGTCGCGTTCTCGATGGAGAACCTGGTGACGAAGCGGTTCGCGCGGGCGGCCGCGCTCCCCTTCGTCGGCGAGGAAGAGGTCCTCCTCTGCTACCTGCCCCTCTACCACACGTTCGGCCGGTACCTGGAGATGCTCGGGATGCTCTTCTGGGGCGGGACGTACGTCTTCGCCGGGAACCCGTCCCTCGACGGCCTCGCCGCCGGGCTGAAGGAAGTCGAGCCGACGGGCCTCGTCTCGATCCCCATCCGGTGGGCGCAGCTGGAGGCGCGGGTCCGCGCGGCGGCCGGCGAGGCGCCGACGCCGGAGGCGGAGAAGGCGGCGCTGGCGAAGGTCGTCGGCGGGCGGCTCCGCTGGGGGCTCTCGGCGGCGGGATACCTTTCCCCGCAGGTCTTCAGGTTCTTCCAGGCGCACGGGGTGGAGCTCTGCTCGGGCTTCGGGATGACCGAGGCGACGGGCGGCATCACCATGACGCCGCCGGGCGGGTACGAGGAGGGCTCCGTCGGCCTCCCGCTCCCCGGGATCCGCGTCCGCCTGGGAGAGGACGACGAGCTGGAGATCGCCGGTCCGTACGTCGCCCGCTACCTCGACGATCCCGAGCCCCCGGAGGGCGAAGAGCGCTGGGTGAAGACGGGGGACGTCTTCCGGGAGAGGGAGGGCGGGCACCTCGAGATCGTCGACCGCGTGAAGGACATCTACAAGAACAGCCGCGGGCGGACGATCGCGCCCCGCCGGGTCGAGCAGCGGTTCGAGGGAGTGCCCGGCATCCGCCGGGTCTTCCTCGCGGGCGACGGGCGCGACGACAACGTCCTCCTCGTCGTCCCCGACCCCGACGACGCCGTCCTCGCGGACGACCCCGCGGGCGAGGAAGCGCGCGATTACCTGCGGCGGATCGTGGCCGCCGCGAACCGGGACCTCGCGCCCTACGAGCGCGTCGTCGACTTCGCCGTCCTGCCGCGCGACTTCTCCCTCGAGGCGGGGGAGCTGACCCCGAAGGGGTCGTACCGCCGGAAGGCGATCGAGAAGGCGTTCGCCGGCGTCATCGAAGGGCTCTACAGGAGCCGCTCCGTCACGCTCGCCGGGGAGGGCGTGAAGGTGGAGGTTCCGCGCTGGCTCTTCCGTGACCTCGGCCTCCTCGAGGGAGACCTCGTCCTCGAGGGGGGGCGCCTCGTCGACCGCCGGCGCGGGCGATCGGCCGCGCTCTCCGTCCGCCCCGGAGGGGACGAGGTGCGCGTCGGGGACTTCGCCTACCGCTGCGCCGGTCGCAGGGTCGACCTCGGCCTCCTCGCCCGCCAGCCGATCCTCTGGATCGGAAACGCCGAGCTCGCGTCCCTGCTTCCGGTGAAGGACGTCTGGGAGACCCCCCTGACGGGCTCCTGCGCCGAGGTCCTCCGCCTCCCCCGCGACGAGGTCCCCGAGGGCGAGCCCCCGCCGCCGCCCGAGCCGCTCCCCTCGCAGCAGCTCGCCGCCCTCCACCGCCTCTCCGTCACGGCTCTCTTCGGACCTCCCGACGCGGCCCTCGAGGCCGTGTCCCGCGCCGAGGCCCTCCTCAGGCAGGGAGACCGCAGGACCGCGGAGCTCCTCCGCCGGCGCCTTCAGGCCCTGGCGCGGCACCCCGACGTGCGGGTCCGCTGCGAGGCCTACCGCGTCCTCCTCCTCG
>CALMDF010000424.1 GCA_937864895.1 uncultured Holophagales bacterium
CACGGTGATCGTCGTCCGCTTCAGGTACTTCGTCTTCGTCTTGTACTTCCCTCGCGCCGTCCTCTTCGTGCGGGCGCTCTCGACGACCTCGTCGGTCACGTCCCACTGCAGGAGGCTTCCGTCGGCGAGGCGGGCGCCGCCGCCGAACCACGGGTCGACGTACGTCGTGTCGACGACCTTGTGGTAGGCGCCGCGCGTGTAGGGCTTCCCCGTCCCGGTCTTCTTCGGGCGCGCCGTCGGCGACGACAGGTCGAGCCTCACGTTCATCGTCGCGCCCGGCTCCATGTCCTCCTGGAGAACGGCGAACAGAGGCATCGCCACCTGCCGGAAGTTGTTCGAGAGGTCGAGCTTCTTCAGCCTGAGGACGGAGACGAGGAGGAAGATCGCCGCGCCGAGCGCCAGGAGGAGGACGGGGGCCGCGTACCAGATCCCGTTCAGCGTCACGATCAGGAGGACGAAGGAGAGGACGAAGAGCGCGGCCGTGGTGCAGCCCATCGGCATCCGCGCCTTGTCGCTCAGCCGGTCGCAGGCGGCGATGGGGCGGAGCAGGTCGATGAGGCTCCGGGGCTCGAACTCCCCGGCGAGCTGCTTCTTCTCGAGAAGGGCTTTCTGGTCAGGCGAAAGCGACCTGACGGCCTTCAGAGCCTGGAGCATGGTGGTCCTCCCCGGGTGGATTCGTGAGGGATGGTGCCGCCGCGGCGGGCCGCAGCGAGCGGTAGACGTCTTTCAGCAGCGAGACGGAACGGTCCCACGACAGCTCCCTCTCGGCTCTGCGCCTCGCGGCCCCCGCCATCTCCAGCCTGAGGCCGGGAACGTGGAGGAGGAGGCGGATGGCGCGGGCGAGGTCCGCCGGCCGGTCGGGGGCGACGAGGCGGCCCTCGACGCCGTCCGCGACGATCTCGCGGACGGGAGGGAGGTCGGACGCGACGACGGGGACGCCCGCCGCGAGCGACTCGAGGACCTTGAGCGGGGCGCACCCCTGCTCCACGTTCCGCGAGCAGGCGCGGAGGGGGGCGACCGAGAGGAGCGCGTTGGAGAGCCAGGGCTCGAGCTCGGACGGTGGAAGCTCCCAGCGCCAGAGGACGCGCTCCCCGAGGCCGAGCTTCTCCGCGAGCTTCTCCGCGGCCCGCGCCGGACGGGAGCGGGCGGAGCCGCAGACGACGAGGCGGAGGTCCTCGAGGTCGGCGAGGCGGGAGAAGGCCCGGAGGAGCGTGTCGACCCCCTGCCAGGACTGGAGCGCGCCGAAGTAGATCAGGTACCGCTCGGGCGCCTCGAACGGTCTCGGGAGCGGGGGGACGAGGTCGGCGCCGTTCGGGACGACGTCGATCTTCGAGGACGGGACGCCCCGGTCCGCGAGGTGGTCGCGCGTCGTTCGGGAGGGAGTGACGATCCGGTCCGCGGCGTCGAGGCAGAAGGTCTCGGCCGCCCGGATCTTCTCGAGCGTCCGGGGCGCGATCGAGGGGAACGCGTACGGCAGCTCGACGGACGGCAGGCCGTTCACCTCGAAGACGGTGGCGTAGCGGTGGGGCCTCTCCAGGATCGGCGCGCCGGACCAGGGATCGCGGAAGTGGCAGACCTCGAGGCCGTCGCCCGTCTCGTCGAGGAGGCGGGCGAGGTGCCCGCCGAACGCGACGGCGCGCTCCAGGAGGTTCCGGACCGGTGCGCAGAAACGGACGACCTCGACGTCGCCGTCGACCTGGTGGGCGGGGAGCCGGTCGTCGCCCAGCACGTAGAGGAGGCCGCCCCCGTACTCTCCGAAGAGCGCCGGGGCGAACCGGGCGATGTGCGTCGAAGCGCCCTTCCGTGTCGGAAAGCGATCGAACGCCGCATAGAGCGCGCGGTGACGGCGGGTGAGGAGCATGCGATTCGGGTGGGAGGAGGATAGGGAGTCGGGGCGGCGCCGGCAAGGCCGGCGGGGAGATCCGGGCGCCCCCGGTTCAGGGGCGCTTCACGCCGAGCGCCCCCTGCGCTTCGGGGGCGATGGACCGGACGTGGAGGTCTCGCTGCGGGAAGGGGACCTCGAGCTTCTCCCTGGCGAGCTCCTCGCTCACGGCGCGCTTGAGCTCGCTGAGGACCTGTGGCGACTCGTCCATCCGGACCCAGACGCGGAGCGTCCAGTCGAGCGAGCTGTCGCCGAACTTCTGGAAGAACGCCTCGGGGCCGGGGCCGGGGAGGACGCCCGGCGTCCGCCGGGCGGCGGCGAGGAGCGCCTGCGCCGTGGTCTCGAGCGGCGAGCCGTAGGCGACGCCCACCGGGACGTCGAAGCGCCGGTTGGGGCTCGACCCGGTCCAGTTCGTGACGGACTTCGAGATCAGGTCCGCGTTGGGGACGATCACGTCCGCCCCGTCGAACGTGTGGACGGTGGAGGCCCGGATCCCGATCTGCGTGACGGTCCCGGTCGCCCCGGAGACCTCGACCGCATCCCCGACCTGGATGGGCCGCTCGAAGAGGAGGATGAGCCCCGAGATGAAGTTGCTCACGATGTTCTGGAGACCGAAGCCGACGCCGACCCCGAGGGCCCCGGCGAGGAAGCCGAACTTCGTCAGGTCGATCCCGGCGGCGCCCGCGGCGAGGACGAATCCGGCGAGGAGGACGAGGTAGCGCGTCGTCCTCGAGATCGCGACGGCCGTCCCGCGCCTGAGGTCCATCCGCGAGAGGACCTCCTCCGCGAGGAGGAAGGGGAGGAGTCGGGAGACGAGGACCGAGATCCAGAGGACGAGGGCGAACCCGAGGAGGGACCCCGGTGAGATCGTGATCGACCCGAGCTTCGCCTCCCACCCGAGAACGTCGCCGAGGACGGAGCCGAGCCAGGTCCCGATGCCGAACGCCTTGACGGAGATGGCGAGGACGACGAGGACGCCGAGGACGCGGAGAGCGGCGAGGCACTTCTCGGCGACGAGGTCGGCGTGCTCGCGAACCATGTGCAGCCTCTGCGCCGGGCCGGAAGCGAGGAGGCTCCGGAGAAGCCCGGAGGTGACGAGGTAGGCCGCGAAGGTCAGGATGAGCCCGCCGAGGGTCCCGAGAGCGCCGCTGCCGAGGACCGCGGCGAGGCCGACCCGGCCAACGACCATCCCCGCGGCGGAAAGGGCGAGGCAGCCGGCGAGCAGCCACAGGACCGCCTTGAGAGCCGCCGCGGCCCGGCTCCCTCCGGCGGGGCCGGCGAGGCGGCCCCGGTAGAGGTCGAACCCGAGGACGAGGGCGAGGGGGGCGGTCTGCAGGATGGTCGTGAGCCGGTCGGTCAGGGGAAGGGCGCCGAGGGCGCCCGCGAGAGGCGTGACGGCGAGCGAGGCGGCGAGGACCCAGACCGTGCGGCGCACGCCCGGGCCGAGCACCTTCGCCAGGACCCACGCCGCGGCGGGCGCCGCGGGAAGGTACGCGAGGTCGTAGACGATCGCGGGGGGCTCGGGCGAAAGGACGACGAGAGCGAGGACCGTCACCGGGATCGCGGCGGCCCACGGGCTCTCCATGAAGCGCAGGCCCGCGGCCGCGGTCGGGTCCTGGGCGGCACGGCGCTCCGCCCCCGGACGAAGCCGGTGCAGGAGGCCGACCGTCCCGCCGAAGAAGACGATCGTGAGGAAGAGGATCCAGGGGCCGTTCGCGTTGACCCAGCCGCCGACGCGCCGGACGTCCCGCGCGAGGCGGGCCATCACCTCGGTCCGTGCCTCGAGGCCGGTGATCCCGAGGTTCCAGATCGGCTTCTCGGACGACGCAGCGAAGCGCCGCCGGGACTCGACGAGACGCAGCCGCGTGTCGGCGGTCATCGCGGCGACGCCTCCGCGAGCTTCCGCGAGCTTGTCGACGAGGACGAGGATCTCGGTCCGTTTCCGGCTCAGAAGGGCCGAGAGGTCGTCGAGCTGGGCGCGGCAGATGCCGGCGCGGAGGCGGAGGGCGGGCGGCACGCCTTCCTGCCCCGCCAGCAGGGCGAAAGCCTCGAAGGTCGCCCTGAGCTCCTCGACCTGGCGCGCCGCTTCCTCGACCCGGCGAAGCCTGGCCTCGACCGTGGCCCCGGCGTCCCTGACGGAGCGGGTGGTGGACGCGAGGCGCCGCGAGACCTCCTGGAGCTCGTCGATCGGGAGCCCGTCGATGCGGCGGCGGACCCGAGCGATCCGGCGCAGCGCCGCCTCGAGAGCCTCCGTCGCGTCCCGCTCCGCCTTGTCGACGGGAATCGCCTTCTCGACCTCCTCGCGGAGGGTCTCGAGGCGGGCGACCGCCTCGGGCATCTCTCCGAGGGACGTCGGGACGGCGGCCTTCGGGGCGGGCCTGGCGGTGACGGCCCCGAGGGCCTCTGCCGCATTGGGGAGGGCTGGAACGGAAGGCTGACCCTCCTCGGAGCCGCAGGAAAGGGAAGGGAACGCCGCGAGGAGCACGGCCAGGAGCGCGGCCCGGGGGCGGGAGCCTCGACGCGGCGTGTCTCTCACGTGAGGGGAGTCTAGCCGGTGTCGCCGGGAGGGCCGGCCGGCGTCCGCCCCGGGTGCCCCCGCCGGAGGTGACCCGCGACGAGCGCCGCGAGCCGGGCGAGGCGAACGGGCTTGGAGATGTAGTCGTCGGCACCCGCGGCGAGGATCCTCTCCCGGTCTCCGGTCATGGCGAGGGCCGTGAGGGCGACGATCGGGATCCGGCCGCGCTCGCCGAGCCCGCGGATCCGCCGCGTCGCCTCGAAGCCGTCGAGCACGGGCATCTGGACGTCCATCAGGACGAGGTCGGGCCGGAGCTCGACGGTCTGGTCGACGGCCTCCTGACCGTTTCGCGCGACGGCGACCCGGTAGCCCGCCGCGGAGAGGTAGGCCCTCAGCGCGACGACGTTGGCCTCGTGGTCGTCCGCGACGAGGACGAGAGGGAGCGGCCCGCCGCCGGGGGAGAGAGGCGCGGAAGGGGTGCCGGCGCCCTGCGACGAGGCCTCTGGCGCCTGCGGCCGGTCGCCGATCTCCTCCTGCTCCTCAGGAGACCAGGGAAGGGCCACGGTGAACCGGCTCCCCCTGCCGGGGGACGTCTCGACCGAGACCCCGCCGCCGTGGAGCTCTGCGAGGCGTAGGGCGAGCGAGAGGCCCAGGCCGGTTCCGGCGTGCTCCCGGGAGAGGCCGCTGTCGAGCTGCACGAAGGGCTTGAAGAGCCGCCGCAGCTCCTCCGGGGCGATGCCGATCCCGTCGTCGCGCACGGTGAAGCACGCTCGGCCGCCCTCGACGTCGGCGCTGGCCTCGACCGAGACAGATCCGCCTTCCGGCGTGAACTTCACCGCGTTGCCGAGGAGGTTGACGAGGATCTGGCGGAGGCGGAGGGGGTCGGCAACGACGGTGCCGAGCGCCGGGTCGACCCGGCTCGAAAGCCGGATCCTCTTCCGCATCGCGGCCTCCCGGACCATCCGGAGGCCGGCCTCGCAGACGGTCGCGGGATTGACCGGCGCCGGGGAGAGCGTCAGCTTTCCGGCGCCGATCTTCGAGAGGTCGAGGATCTCGTTGATGAGGTCGAGGAGGTGGCGCCCGCTGTCCTCGATGATGGCGACGTTCTCGGCCTGGAGGTCCGAAAGGGAGCCGAAGACGCCGGCCGCCAGCCCTTCGGCGAGGCCCAGGACCGCGTTCAGCGGCGTCCGCAGCTCGTGGCTCATCGCGGCCAGGAACTCGTCCTTGAGCCGGGCCGCGCGCTCGAGCTCGGCGTTCGCCGCGCTCAGCTCGTCGCGGCGGTCGAGCAGCTCCTTCTCGGCCCGCTTGCGCCCGGTGACGTCGCGGTACTGCCAGAGGTGGCCGCGGTAGTCCCCCTCGACGAGGATCGGGATGTAGTCCCGCTCCAGCACGCGCCCGTCCCTCGTCCGCACCTCGGCCGCGCTCACGAGCGACCGCGCGGCGAGCGTCCCGTCGATGTCGTCGAGGAAGCCCTTCGGGTCCTCGAACATCTCCGCGAGGCCGGCTGCGGACCGGGAGCCGTCCACGCCCACGAGCCGCTCCGGGGGCTCGGGGATCCCGAACAGCCGGCAGAAGCCGGGGTTCGCGAGCTGGATCATCCGTCGCTCGTCCTCGACGAGGAGGCCGGCGTCGAGGTTCCGGATCAGCGCCGTCAGGCGCGAGGTGGTCTCGGCGAGCCGGAGCTCGACCGTCTTCCGCGCGGTGACGTCGGTGACGATGCCGGAGATGCGCAGGGGGCGGCCTTCGTCGTCCGTCTCGACGTTCCCGACGTCCCGAACCCACCGCGTGACGCCGTCGGCGTGGACGATCCGGTAGTCGCACTCGAAGGGCGATGCGGTGGCGACGGCCCTTTCGAGGGTCTCCCGGGCCCGGGCCCTGTCGTCGGGGTGGACGCGCGCGAAGAGCGCGTCGAGGCTCGGCTCGACGCTGCCGGGCTCGTAGCCGAGGAGCTGGTAGTCCTCCTCCGACCAGAAGCCGACGCCGGTGGTCAGGTTCCACTCCCAGGCCCCCGCCTGGGCAGCGCCGAGCATCTGGCGAAGGCGGCGCTCGCTGGTGCTCAGCGCCTCCTCCGCGGCCCGGCGACGGCGCTCGCGGCGGATGTTCCCGATGAAGCCGCCGCAGGCCGACAGGATCGGCTCGATCCTCTCGATGGTCTCCGCGTCGTACCCCCCCGGGGCGTTCGCGACGCCGACCATGCCGGAGAGCTCGCCGGCCGTCCGGAACGGGACGCCGAGGAAGGACCTCAGAGCGGGGTGACCCGGGGGCAGGCCTCCCCGGCGCAGGTCGTTCCTCGGGTCGTTGGAGACGACGGGCTCCCCGGTCGTCATCACGGCGCCGAAGAGCGTCGCGAGGTTCCCGAATTCCATTCCGAGGGTCGCGTGCCTCTCGTAGAAGAGCCGGGTCTCGTCGTTCCACGCGATGTTCGTCAGCGCCTGGGTCTTCAGGTAAGGGGCGCCGTCCGGGTCCCTCAGGATCTCCCCGACGAAGCCGAACTCGCTCGAGGTCACCCGGAGGAGGACGTCGAGGGTCTTCTCGAACGCCGCCTTGAGGTCGAGGTCGGCGAGGGCGCCGGAGGAGATCGCCGTCACCGCGGAGAGGAGGTCCGTCGCCCGCCTCAGCTCGCGCTCCGCCTTCTCCCGTTCCTTGCCGAGCGCGGCGGCGGCGGCGAGCGCACGCCGCAGGTCGAGGTGCGCCGCGACGGCGCGCGCCAGGGTCGAGAGCGTCTCGCGCTGGTCGGCGTCCAGGTCGCGCGGGACGCGGTCGAGAACGCAGAGCGCCCCGATCGCGTGGCCGTCCGCAGAGTGCAGCGGGGTCCCCGCGTAGAAGCGGATCTTCGGTTCCCGGGTCACGAGCGGGTTCGTCCGGAACCTCTCGTCGACGAGGGCGTCCCGCACCTCGAAGAGGCCGTCGTGGAGGATCGCGTGGGCGCAGAACGCCACGTCCCTCGGCGTCTCCTGAATGTCGAGCCCGTGGCGCGCCTTGAACCACTGGCGGTCCTCGTCGACGAGGCTCACGAGCGAGATCGGCGTCCTGCAGATGCGGCTCGCGAGAGTGACGAGGGCGTCGAGATCCGGGTCCGGGCCCGTGTCGAGGATGTCGAGCGAGCGCAGCGCCGCGAGGCGCGCCTCCTCGTCGTCCGGCAGGGGGGCCTTCACCGGCCGGTCTCCGGCATCGGGTCCGGGCCGGGTCTCCCGAAGAAGAAGCCCTGCATGTGACGGCAGCCCAGGTCGGCGAGGACGCCGCACTCGGCGGCGTTCTCCACCCCCTCCGCGATCATCTCGATGCCGAGCTCCCGGGCCAGGCCGACGATCGACTGGACGATCGCGCGGCGTCGCGGGTCCCGGTCGATCCCGGCGATGATGCTGCGGTCCAGCTTGACGAACTCGGGCTCGATCAGCACCAGGCTCTCGAGGGAGGAGTAGCCCGCCCCGAGGTCGTCGACCACCTCTTCTCGATGCTTCGCGACGTCCTCGCG
>CALMDF010000425.1 GCA_937864895.1 uncultured Holophagales bacterium
CACCGGTCCGCGATGGCCCCAAGCTCCCGGCGACGCACCGGCGAGCCCTCGGTCTTCGCCACGACCTTCTCGCCCCGCGAGGCGTTCGAGGAGAGGCTCCGTACCTGGGACGGCACCCGCGGCGTGGGCATCTACACGAACCTCGTGACCCGCGCCGCGGTCCTCGACGCGGCCCGCCGCGCGAAGTCCCACGGGTTCGCCGTCGTCCTGGGCGGGCCCGAGAGCGCGAACTACCCGGAGGAATACCTCGCCCGCGGGGCGGACGTCGTCGTCGTCGGCGAGGGCGAGGTGACGATGTCCGAGCTCCTTCCCGCCCTGGCGGCGCGCGGGCCTCACCGTCTCCACGGCGTCGCGGGTCTGGTCTTCCGCGACGAGGACGGCGCCGTCGTCCGGACTCCCGAGAGGGCGAAGCTCCCCGACCTCGACGTCCTTCCCTGGCCCGACCGCGAGGCGATCGACCAGCAGCGCTACGTCGACGTCTGGCGGGAGCACCACGGCGCCGGGAGCGTGAACCTGATCACGGCTCGCGGATGCGCTTACAAGTGCAACTGGTGCTCCCACGCCGTCTTCGGTTTTTCCCACCGCCGACGGAGCCCCGCCGGCACGGCGGACGAGGTCGCGCACATCCTCGAACGGTGGTCGCCGGACCAGGTCTGGTACGCCGACGACGTCTTCACGATCAACCATTCCTGGCTCTTCGAGTACGCGTCGGAGATGAAGCGGCGAAACCTGAAGGTCCCCTTCGAGACCATCTCGCGGGCCGACCGGATGATGAAGGACGAGGTCCTCGAGGCCCTCGCCGGCCTGGGCTGCACCCGGATCTGGATCGGGTCCGAGAGCGGCAGCCAGAGGATTCTCGACGCGATGCAGCGGGGCGTCACCGTCGAGCAGGTGCGGTGGGCGACGAAGGCCGCCCAGCGCCACGGGATCCAGGTCGGGATGTTCCTGATGTGGGGCTACGACGGCGAGACGTTCGAGGACATCGAGGCGACGGTGGAGCACGTGAAGGAGACGAACCCCGACGTCTTCTTCACGACGGTCTCCTACCCCATCAGGAACACGGGCTACTTCGAGAAGGTGAAGGACCGCGTCGTCCTCGACAAGGAGTGGGAGGTCGCGGGGGACCGGGACTACCGGATCCGCGGCCGCCGGTCGCGGTCCTACTACAAGCTCGCCGACGCGTGGCTCAGGAACGCCGTCGCCGCCTCGCGGCTCCCCGCGGACGACCCGGCCGCGGCCGCGAAGCTCGATCTGGCCGAGAGAGCCCGCGCCGACCTCGCGTCGGCGCCCGAGGAGGCCGAGGCGTGACCCTCGCGACGGTGCCCTCGCCCTTCGAGGGCCTCGCCGAGTCGTACGACGAGACGTTCACGCGGTCCCTCATCGGGACGAGAATGCGCCGGGCGGTCTGGCGGCGCCTCGACGCGGCCTTCGCTTCCGGTGCCCGCGTCCTCGAGCTCGGCTGCGGCACGGGAGAGGACGCCGTTCACCTCGCCGGGAGGGGCGTCTCGGTCCTCGCCACCGACCCCGCCGAGGCGATGGTCGCCGTGACGCGTGCCAAGGCCGCAAGGGCCGGCGTGGAAGACCGGGTGAGGACGAGGGCCCTCGACGCCGGGAGGCTCGACGAGGCGGACCTCGAGGGCCCCTGGGACGGCGCGTTCTCGAACTTCGGGGCCCTGAACTGCGTTTCCGGCCTCGCTCCCGTCTCGGCAGGGCTCTCCCGTCTCGTGAGGCCCGGGGGGCGGGTCCTCCTCTGTCTCCTGGGCCGGTACGTTCCGTGGGAGTGGGCCTGGTTCCTCGTCCGGGGCGACCGGAAGGCGGCCTTCCGACGGCTCTCTCCCGGGGGCGCCGAGTGGCGCGGAATGCGCGTCGTCTACCCCCCGGTCCGGGAGCTGCGCCGCTCCTTCGAGCCGGCGTTCCGGTTCCTCGGCGCGCGCGCCGTCGGCGCCCTCGTCCCGCCGTCCTACGCCGAAGAGTGGGCCGGCCGGCACCCCCGCCTCCTCGCCGCGCTCGACGGAGTGGAGCGCCTCGTCGAGGCCCTGCCCCCGTTCCCGTCGCTCGCCGACCACGTTCTCCTCGAGCTGGAGAGGCGCTGAGGCGATGCCGGGCGGTCCTCTCCTCCCTCGCCGCGACCCGATCGAGAAGCTCCCGGTCCTCATCCTCATGCCGCACGAGCGATGCAACTGCCGGTGCCTCATGTGCGACATCTGGAAGTCGAAGGGAAGAAACCAGCTCCTCCCGGAGGAGGTCCGCTCCTGGAGCGCGGAGTGGCGCCGCCTCGGGACCCGCCGCGTCGTCCTGAGCGGGGGCGAGCCCCTGATGCACCCCGGTTTCGTTCCCCTCTGCGAATCGCTCCGCGGCGCGGGCCTCGAGACGACGCTCCTGTCGACGGGCCTCCTCCTCGAGCGCGCGGCGGAAGACGTGGCGAGGCTCGTCGACGACGTGATCGTGAGCCTCGACGGCCCTCGGGAGGTCCACGACGCGATCCGTCGCGTCCCGGGCGCCTTCGACCGCCTCGCCGCGGGAGTGCGCGCCCTCCGGGCGGTCTCGCCCTCCCTTCCCGTCTCCGCCCGATGCACGGTGCAGCGCGCGAACGCGCCCCACCTGCGCGCGACGGTCGCGGCTGCGCTTGCGATCGGGCTCGACGGGATCAGTTTCCTCGCCGCCGACGTCGGGCCCGGCGCCTTCGGGCGGGGCGCCTCGTGGGCCGAGGGCGAAGAGGCGTCGATCGCGGTCCCGGCAGGGGAGCTCCCCGCGCTCGAGGCGGAGATCGAGGCCCTCGAGCGCGACTGTGCCGGGGAGCTGGCGACCGGGTTCGTCGCCGAGCCGGCCGGCCGTCTCCGGGCCCGCCTCCTCAGGCACTTCGCGGCGCACGCCGGCCAGGGCGACTTCGCGCCGATCACCTGCAACGCGCCGTGGGTCTCCTCCGTCATCGAGAGCGACGGAACGGTGCGGCCCTGCTTCTTCCACCCCCCGATGGGGAACCTGAGGACGGCGGGGAGCCTCGAGGCCGTCCTGAATTCCCCCGCGGCCCTCTCCTTCCGCGCCGCGCTCGACGTGGCCACAGACCCCGTCTGCCGGAGGTGCGTCTGCAACCTGAACCTCCGGAAGGGGGATCTCGACGGGCCCCCGGCGCGGCGCGGCGGACGAGGACCCGCGCGCGGGGCGGCCCCGTGAACGTCCTCGTCCGCGCCGCCGACCGGATCTCGGGACCGATCCGCCGAAGGCTCCTCATGCGTCGCGTGAGGCGGCTCGTCCTCGAGACGTGGGACGGCCTGTCGATCCTCGTCCTGCCCGACGTCCTCAACCCGGTCGTCTTCCGTTCCGGCGTCGTCCTCGCCGAGGCGCTCTCGAAGCTCACGCCGCCGGCGCGGCGCGGCGGCGTGCCGCGAGCTCTCGACGTGGGGACCGGCTCGGGGATCGGCGCCCTCGCGCTCGCGCGAGCCGGGCTCGAGGTCGTCGCCGTGGACGTGAACCCCGAGGCGGTCCGCTGCGCCCGCATCAACGCGCTCCTGAACCGGCTCGACGAGCGCGTCGACGTCCGCGAGGGAGACCTCTTCGCTCCGGCCGGGGAGGAGCCGTTCGACGTGATCGCCTTCAACCCCCCGTTCTTCGACGGCGAGCCGTCGGACCTCCACGACGCGGCGTGGCGAGGGACGGGAGTCTTCGAGCGCTTCGCCACGGAGCTGCCCTCTCGCCTCGCGCCCGGGGGGCTCGCGCTCGTCCTCCTCTCCGACCACGGGGCCGAGGAGAGGCAGTGCGCGGTCCTCCGGGCCGCGGGCCTCGAGGTCTCCGTCCACGCGCGCCGGGCCTTCCCGAACGAGCGGCTCACGACGTGGGCCGTGCGCCACCCGGGGGCGTCGTGACCTCGCCCGCCGCTCGACCGGTCCTCCTCGTCAACCCGCGGATCTGCTCGCCCCGCAGCGCGCGGCTTCCCCTCTCCCTCCTCGCCCTGGGCGCGGTCCTCGAGGGGAAGCGGGAGTACTCCATCGTCGACGGGAACCTCGACCCCGACGCGTCCGGGAGCGTTCTGTCCCATCTCGCCCGGATCCCCCACGCCCTCGTCGGCCTCACCGTGATGCCGGGCCCGCAGGTCGGACCGGCGATCGCGATCTCCTCGGCAGTCCGCGAGCGCTTCCCGGGCGTGTCCATCGCGTGGGGCGGCTACTTCCCGTCCCTCTACCCGGAGGCGGCGATCAACGCGCCGTACGTCGACGCCGTCGTCCGCGGACCGGGCGAGGAGGCGCTCCTCCACCTCCTCTCCCGCGTCGACGACGGGGGTCCCCCGGGGTCGCACGACCTCTCGGGAATTTCCGGCCTCACCTGGAAGCGGGACGGCACGATCGTCCACGAAGCCGACCGCCCCTGGCGGGAGCCCGACGGCTTCCCGCCTCTCCCGATCGAGCGTCTCGGCGACGTGGCGCCGTACCTCGCGCGGACGTTCCTGGGCGAAAGGACCGGCGTCCACCAGGCCGCGATCGGCTGCCGATACCGGTGTACTTTCTGCGGGGTCGTCTCGATGTTCGGCGGGAAGACCCTCCTCTCCGGCGCGGCGCGAACGCTCGCCGCCGTCGAGAGGCTCCGCGACCGGCACGGCGCGGACGCGGTCCAGTTCTACGACAACAACTTCTTCGACACCGAGGAGTCCTCGGTCCCGATGCTCGAGGCGCTCGCGAAGGCCGGTCTCCCTTACTGGTGCTATGCCCGGCCCGACACCCTCGCCGGATTCTCCGCGCGCACCTGGCACCTGGCGGGGAGGAGCGGCCTCAGGATGGCGTACATTGGTGCCGAGTCGGGAAGCGATCGCGCGCTCCGGGCGATGCACAAGGGGACGAAGGTCGAGCAGACCCTCGAGGTGGCGCGGCGGTGTCGCGAGCACGGGGTCATCCCGGAGCTCTCCTTCGTCCTCGGGGGGCCCGAGGACCCGGAGGGGGAGGTCGAGAACACGCTGCGGTTCGTCAGGAAGCTGAAGGCGCTCCACCCCGCGTGCGAGGTGATCCTCTACTTCTACACGCCGACCCCCCAGCGCGACCCGGAACGGGCCCGGCGCGACGGGCCGGGGGTCCGCGCCTTCCGGACGACCTACGGCTCCCGCGAGGTCGACCTCCCGACGACCCCCGAGGAGTGGACCGAGAAGAGCTGGGTGGATTTCGTCTGCCACCAGGACGCGCCGTGGCTCACGCCGAAGCTCCGGAAGAGGATCCGCGACTTCTCGACGGTTCTCGCTTGCCGCTTCCCGACCGTCCAGGACACCCGGATCCCTTCCTGGGGGAGGGCCGCGCTGCGGGGGCTCGCCTCGTGGCGCTGGGCGGCCCGGGCCTACGGCAGTCCGCGCGAGCTCGAGCTGGCTCGCCGGGCCCTGTCGCTCAAGCAGCCCCAGCGCGAAGGGCTCTGACGAGGCCGGCCCGATCGCAGGGAGAATGGGGCCCCGATGCACGTCGTCCACGTGGGACTCGCCTTCGCAAGGGCGAAGGACGCCAGCGAATTCCTCGACCGCGTTCCGGTCCTGACGAGGCTCTGCGAGGAGACGAGCCGGCTCGCGGACGTTCGCGTGACCGCCCTCCTGCGGTTCGAGAGGGACGAGGACGCGCAACGCGGGGGCGTCGACTACCGGTTCCGGGTGGACGACCCGCGTCAGCTCCTCGCGGGCCCCCGGACGCTGCCGTGGTCTCTCCTCCGCCTCGCCCGGGAGCTGCGGCCCGACGTCGTCCACCTCCATGGCCTCCTCTTCCCGGCGCAGGCCGCGGCGCTGCGGCTCTTCCTCGGGCGAGGGCCCGTTCTCGCGGTCCAGCACCACGGCGAGAGGCCCGGGGGGCGGATGCGTCCCGCGTTGCAGCGGCTCCTCTTCCGCGCGGCCGACGGTTTCCTCTTCACGGCCCGAGGGATCGCCGGGGAGTGGACGCGGGCCGGCGTCCTTCACCCGGCGTGGCCGGTCCACGAGGTCGTCGAGGCGTCGACCGACTTCGTTCCGGTTCCCCGGGACGACGCGCGGGAGCGGACCCGGCTGCCGGGCTCTCCCGCCGTCCTGTGGGTGGGCCGGCTCCACGGGAAGAAGGATCCGATGACGGCGCTCGAGGGCTTCGCGAGGGCGCTCGAGCGCCTTCCCGGCGCCCACCTCTCGATGGTGTTCCGCGAGGCGCCGCTCCTTCCCGGCGTCGAGGCGTTCCGGCGGCGATCGCCGCTCCTCGCGGATCGCATCCACCTCGTGGGAGAGGTCCCGCACGCGGAGCTCCCGGCCCACTTCAGCGCCGCGGACCTCTTCCTGGCGAGCAGCCCGGCCGAGGGCTCGAACTTCGCCCTCCTCGAGGCGCTGGCCTGCGGGACGCCGCCGGTCGTGAGCGACATCCCGGCGCACCGCGCCCTGACGGGGGAGGGAGCCGTGGGCGAGCTCTTCGCGTTCGGAGACGCGGAGGCGTGCGCCCGGGCGCTCGTCGCGGCGGCGTCCTGGCCGTCGGCGGAGACGCGGTCCGCCGTGAGGGGTCACTTCGAGAAGCGCCTCTGCTGGCCGGTGGTGGCACGCCAGGCCGTCCACGCCTACCGCTCCCTCGCGGCGGGGCGCGGGTAACATCGCCCCCCGATGAAAGAGACGCAGCCCCCCGACCTCGGGCGCCGGCGCGTGCGCCAGCTCCGCGCGGCCGCGAATGTCCATCGCTCCGTCGCGGCCCGGGTGGAGGCCTTCTCGGCTCTCCTCCTCGGCGCCCCCTACGCGGCGCACGGGCTCACCGGCTCGGCGGACGTGCCGGAGGCCTTCACCGCCGCGGTGGACCGCTTCGACTGCGTGACGTACGTCGAGACGGTCCTCTCCCTCGCCCGCGCCTCGACGGTCGACGGGTTCCTCGACGAGCTCCGCCAGCTCCGTTACGACGGCGGGCGCGTCGAGTGGAAGCGCCGGAACCACTACATGACCTCCTGGATCTCCCGGAACGCGGCGCGGGCGGACGTCCTCCGGCCGCTCTCCGACGCCTCCGCTGCGGTCTTGAAGGAGCGCCGCCTCGACGCGGTCCCGGGGCTCCCCGCGCGGCAGGCGCGGTTCTCGTGCGTCCCGAAGGGGAAGCTGAAGCGCCTCGAGCTTTTCCTCCGGACGGGAGACCTCGTCTTCTTCGTCTCCACGCGCGCGGACCTCGACGTCTTCCACTGCGGCCTCCTCGTGCGGAGCGAGGGCCAGTGGAAGCTGCGACACGCCTCGAGGAGCAACGGGAAGGTCGTGGAGGAGGAACTGGCGCGCTTCCTCGCGGCGAACCGCATGAGCGGGGTCGTCGCCGTCCGGCCGCTCGAGCGCGCCGCCGCTCCGCGCGGGGGGCGGGCGTGAACACCCTCCACCCGATGCCGGCCTCGGCGGAGGGGCTCGCCGCCCTCCTCTCCGACGCCCCGGCGGACGTCCTCTTCCTGGCCGACCCCCGCGTCGTCGTGACGCCCGGCCCCCGGATGCTCGAGCGGATGGCCCAGGCGCTGCGCGACACGGGCGCGGGCTGGGTCTACTCCGACGCCGTCGGGCACCCCCGCATCGACTGCCGGCCCGGGAGCGTTCGCGACACGTTCGACTTCGGGCCGGTCGTCGCCCTCTCCGTTCCCCTCGCCCGCGAGGCGGGGGGGGAGCCGGGTCTCCGGTGGGGAGCCCTCTACGACCTCCGCCTCCGCCTCTCGGAGAGAGCGCCGGTCGTGAGGGTCCCCGAGCCGCTCTACGCGGCGGGGCCCCTCGAGACGCGCCCTTCCGGAGAGGCCCAGTTCGACTACGTCGACCCGCGGAACCGCGACTACCAGGTCGAGATGGAGCGGGTCGCGACCGGGCACCTCCGGCGGATCGGCGCCCTCCTCCCTCCGCGCTTCGAGCCGGTCCCGCGGTGCGAGG
>CALMDF010000426.1 GCA_937864895.1 uncultured Holophagales bacterium
CGGAAGACGAGGAGGCTGGCCCCGGCGAGGAGGGCGAGGACGATCGCCGCCGCGCGGCCGGAGCCCTTCACGAGGGCCGCGGCGTCGCGACGGCCGGGAAGAACGACCGGAGGATCTCGGCCGGCCCGCAGAGCCGGGGCGTTCCGAACTCCGAGGGGCGGCAGCGGTCCAGGAGGTGGACCGTCCGCGCGGAGAGGTACTCGAAGTTGTCCCTCGGGTCGTCCCGGTCCCCCTTGCGGTGGTACATCCGGTTCAGGGCGTCGAGCTCGCGGGCGAGGGCGCTCTCGGGGTCGGGGCGGTGCGGGACCGGGAGGACGGGCTTCGGCTTCCTCAGCTCGACGGTGAGGCCGGTCGTCTCGCGGATGAGGGCGTCGAGCGCCTTCTCTCCGCGCGTCGGGTGGGGGGCGGAGTGGCCGTCGCGCGGGGCGAGGAGGACCGGGCGCCTCCGGCAGTTGCCCTGGTGGATCTCGTCCGACTTCACGACCCATCCGAGGTTCGTGAGCGTCATCCGCTCGGAGACGGTGCTCACGAGGTTCTCGACGAACGGCTTGACGGCGGTGTCGAACGCCTCGTCGATGCCGTTGAAGGCGTTCAGGACGTAGTGGACCCGGAAGTGCTCCACCGTCCGCGCCACCTGCTCGAGGACCGGGTGGGGGCCGAGGGAACCGGCGAGGTCGACGAGGAAGGCGTCGAGGTTCGGGAGGGCAGGCTCGTAGACGTCCTCCACCTCGTCGAGGAGGTCGTTCACGAGGAGCATCGTCGTCCGGGGGTCCTTCACCTGCGCGTAGAAGGGGCTCGAGGGGGAGAAGACGATCCGGAGCTTGCGGAAGAGGATCGCCTTGACGATGTCCGAAGCGGCGAGCGTCGCCGAGGGGAGGTGGGGGGTGAAGACGAGGATCCCCGAGTTCGACCAGGGGAGGAAGTCGACGACGTTCGAGTCGAGGCCCGCCTTCATGTCCAGGATGACGAACTCGGCCGGGAGCTCGTTGATCGCGGCCGAGAGCTCGAGCTTCTTGTCGGCCCCGAAGTTCGTGATCTCCTCGATGAGGTGGAGGGGAGCGGCCACGAAGCCGAAGCCCGAGTACAGGCCGTCGGGGTCCCACGAGGCGGGGAGGCTCGTGACGCAGTCGTCGAGGCGGCGCTTCTTGCGGAAGAAGTGGTAGAGGTCGCGCTCGACGGGGACGCCGATGGTGTTTCGGACCGACGACGTGCCCGTGTCGAGGTCGACGAGGAGCGTCGGGGCGTAGCGGGAGAGCGAGAGCGCGAGGTTCGTCGCGACCGTCGTCTTGCCGACGCCGCCCTTCCCGGAGGAGACGGGAATGATCCTCTTCGGCATCGCGGGCCGCGAGGCTAGCACGCCCGGGACGGCGATTAGAATCGGGGGATGAAGAGCGAGGCGACGCCCGTCCTGCCGATCGACGCGATCGGCGAGGAGTTCCGGTCGGGGACGAAGTCGTACGGTCCGGCCGGGCCGATCCAGGGGGTCGAGATCCACCGCCTCCCCCGGTTCGTCGACGACCGCGGCTTCTTCCAGGAGATCTACCGCGCGAAGGCGGACCACCCCGGGAGCGAGGGGCTCGCGGGCTTCTTCGCGGGCGTCCCGGTGGCGCAGGTCAACTACACGATCGTCGACGTCGAGAACCACGTGAAGGGTCTCCACTACCACCTGAAGCAGCAGGACGTCTGGTTCTGCCCGCACCCGTCCAAGGCGAAGTTCGTCCTCTTCGACGTCCGGAAGGACTCTCCGACCTTCCTCCGGACGCAGGTCGTCGTCGCGGGCGACGGCCAGGACCTCCTCGTGAGGATCCCCGAGGGGGTCGCGCACGGCTACCGGCCCCTGACGAACCCCTGCGCCCTCCTCTACATCGTCACGAGGACCTTCGACGTGAACGACCCGGACGAGTACCGGATCCCCTGGGACCACCCGGCGGTCCGCGACCTGTGGGAAGTCCCCAACGGCTGAGCTACGCTCGCGCTCCCGGCCCCGCCGGGAGGCAGGAGAAACGATGGACAGGCTGAACCTCGTGCTGACGATTCCCCACGGCTCCGTGATCGCGACGAGCCTCGGTGTCGAAGGTCTCGCGCACCACCTCTCCCCGGGGTCGGGGCGGCACTTCCACGGGCGGGCGATCTACGTCGACCTCGCCCTCGCGGACGGAGCGGCGGCGTTCTCCTTCCTCGAGGAAGGCGGCTGGCGTGACGCGGCCGGGGACACCGCGAGGGCTCTCGAGGAGGTCCGGTCCGGCAAGAGGACGAAGACGGCGCTCTCGAGCAACGCCTTCACGAGCACCCCGTTCGAGGCCTACAAAAAGGTCCTCCTCGTGAAGACGGGCGGGCAGGCCCTCGAGATGGGGGCGACTGCCGAGATCGCCCGCTTCGAGTCGTCGCCCTGCCGGGAGAGCATGGCCCCCGGCGAGGTCGCCAAGGCGATCGGCGCGGCCGAGCCTTCCCGTCGCGAGCCGCGCCTCTACTCGATCTTCGCGCCGCTCGAGCTCCTCGTCCTCTCCAACCTGACCCCGATCGAGTACGCGTGGTACGCGACGCACCGCCCGGGCAAGGTCTTCCGCCAGGTCTGCTTCGCCGAGCTCCGGACCGACCAGCCCCAGCTGGCCGCCTCGAGCCGCTACGAGAACGCCCGCAGGGAGATCAAGGAGAACCCGAAGAAGAAGACGAAGACGGTGGCCGTCCAGGACCTCCTGAACGCCGTC
>CALMDF010000427.1 GCA_937864895.1 uncultured Holophagales bacterium
TTCACGAGGCGCCTGCCCCCGGCGTCGATCGCGACGCTCCCGAGGAGGTGCCAGGGCGAACCCTCCTGCGTGACGACGAGCGTCACCTTCCAGGCGTCCCCCTCGGGCGCCGCCGTCGCCGTGACCTTCGGGTCGGGGAAGCCCGTGCGCTCGATCCACGGGGCGAGGAACGGCCCGACGTCCCGCCCGGCCCCCTTCGAGAGGGCCGCGACGAGCTCCGCCGTCGTCGCCTCGCGGCCGGCGTTCGCCGTGAAGGCGGCGCCCATGGCCTTCAGGAACGTCTCGTTCCCGAGGAGGAGCCGGAGCTGGTGAAGGGCGTACGTTCCCTTGATGCGGGGGATCTGGTACGGCGAGCGGCGGGCGTATTCGCGCTTCGCCTCCCGGATCGCGACGTCCCCTTCCTTCGCGGCGAAGTACGCGGCGCGGGCGTTGAGGCCCGCGAGCTGGTCGCGGAGCGAGGCGTGCGCCTTCGCCGCGTCGTCGGGAAGCGCCTTCAGCATCTGCCAGTAGGCCGCCGACCCCGAGACGAGCCCGTTCTCCGCGTCGGTCTTCGGGAAGACGCTCCCCTTCCAGAGCTTCTCCTTCTCGACCTTCAGGAGCGCCTCGATGCCCGTGACGTCGAGCGCCGGCTCCTTCGGCGGCGTGGCCGCCGACTCCTCCTTCGCCTTCGCCTCCTTCAGCTTCTCCGCGATGAAGACCGGGCTGAAGACGGCGTACCCGAGGGTGAGGTGGGGGATGGCGCCCGGGTGGTCCGGCATGCGGCGGTTGCCGGCGACGGGGAACTTCTCCCTGAGGGTCACCTTTCCGTAGTGCGCGAGGAAGACGAGCTTCTCGGCCATCTCGGCCGTCGTCACCTTCCCGTCGCAGGCGTGGGGGCGGTTGATGGGCGAGGAGGCCCAGAGGTTCACCGCCTCGATCGCGTCGATCTTCCCCTTCACCCCGTCGTACCACTTCCGGAACGCCACGTCCCGGTCCCACGGGCCGTAGACCGGGTCGAACGGCGCGTCGTCGGGCTGCACGCCGTACTCCTTGCGCACCCCGGGGTCCCGGGCGTTGTTGTTCGCCCAGAGGAAGCCGGGCGTCCCGAAGGGCGCGAGGTCCTCCTTCGTCCGCCAGAGCTTCGAGGTGTGCGTCCCGAGGAGGAGGATGGCGACCTCGTTCGTCTTCACGTCCGCGATCGGCCAGTCGTTCGTGTACATCCCGTTGTTCTTCTCGCGGAGGATCCGGGCGACGTCGTCGATCGAGCTCGCGTACTGCGCGGCCTTCCGGATCCGGTTCGACATCGGGGTGCCGTCGAGGTTCCACGGCGTCTGCGCGACCGTCGTCTCGCCGATGAGGATGCCCGACGAGTTCATGTAGTAGTCCGTCCCGGAGTGGATGCCGCCGGGGTAGGTCTGGTAGACGAGGCGGTGGCCCGCCGACGGGACGACGTCGGCGATGACGTTGAAGTGGACCCCGGTGTAGCCGGCCCACATGAAGATCTGGCCGAAGACGGGGCGCCCGTCCTTCGTCGCGGGGCCCGTCGCCACGAACGAGGAGCACTTGTGCGCCCGCTCGGGGATCTTCGCCTCGTCCTCGGAGGTCAGGAAGCTTCGCCCCGTGAGCGGGTGGGGCGTCGTCCGGAGGGCGCTCCGGACGTAGTCGAGGTCGATCGAGGAGTTCATCGTCACGACGTCGAGGAGGTCGACGGCCCTCCCGTCGATCTTCGCCCCCGCCTTCGCGGCGCCGTCCGCGATCCCCTTCATCTCGAGGAGGTACTCCTCGTCGAACTTCCGGAGGAAGACGGCGTCCGCCATGAACCTCATCTCGGCCCAGGCGCCGGGCCCGTCCTTCGGGTCTTCCTGGATGCCGAGCTTCTTCGCGTACGTCGCGATCTCCTCGGCGAGGAGGGTGCCGTACTGGAAGCCCCTCGCGTACGGCTCGCCCTCGACGTGGACGTAGATCCACCCCTTCTCGTCGTAGCGGAAGGCGGGCCCGTGCCAGCGCACCGACTCCATCGGGACGAGCTCCCTCACGTCGGTGACCTCCTCGAGCGCCACGTCGTCGAACCACGCGGTGCCGGTCGCCGTCCCGTTCAGGCCGAGGTGGAGGCGGACGCGGTCCCTCGCCGTCGTCGCGACGAAGAGGGTCTCGACCTTCTCGAAGGGGCGGGTCGCGCCCGCGGCCGGGGAGTGGTTCGTGAAGGGGAACGAGGCCATCGTGAGCGCCGCCGCGACCGGCGTCGGGTAGCGGCCCGTCGGGTCGGAGGACGCCTGCTCGGTCCTGACGAACGCGGAGAGGCGGTAGACGTGCCCGACCTCGAGCCGGACCTCGGCCGAGGAGACGGCGATCGACGCCGGGGACGGCGCGTGGAGCCGCAGGCTGGCGGCGCCGCCGCGGGCGACGCCGGCGTCGCGCGAGACGGAGGCGTCCGCGCCGAGCGGGCCCTCGACGGCCCACGAGGCGGCGACGGGGCCCGACGCCTCCTCGAATCCCCCGTTGGGGACGGCGAGGGTCGCGATGGCCGGGGAACCGGCGCCCAGGGCGAGCGCGGCGGCGATCAGGCTGGCGAATCTCATCGGTCGAACGTTCACGGTTCCTCCCCCGAAAGAGCCCGGGTCGGGGGATCGTACCGTCCCGGGCGCGGGCGAGGGGGCTCGCGGCCGATCCCTCGTCGAGCGACCGATTGGAGCCCGGCGGGGTTTCGCGAGAACGTCCTCCGGGGGTGAGCCCCGGCCCTCCTCGAATGAAGGGCGGTGTGAGGCTCGTCACGCCCTCGTCGCCCCGGGAGATCCGCGCCGCGATCCGGGCGCGGAATCCGCGCGTCCCCGGAACGAACGCCGCCGACAGGAGAATCGACATGAAGAACCTCACCGCCGCCGCGGCTCTTGCCGCCCTCGTCGTCTCGACGCCGCTCGCGAACGCTTCCGAGCCGACGGAGGTCTGGTATCCGTCCGTCGTGAACACGGAAGGCCTCAACGGCGCCAGGTACTACTCGGTCCTGAGCGTCTGGAACCCGTCCGCCGCGGAGATCACCCTCACCGTCGACGGATTCGTCTCGAACACCTCGGGCCTCTCCGCGCCGACCGCGACCGTGACCGCGACCGTTCCGGCCAGCACCCACGCCACCATCCCGAACGTCCTCGCCGCCCTCTTCGGAGGCCTCCAGGGCCTCGCGGCCGCGCGCATCACCGCGAGCGGGCCGGCGACCTTCTTCCACTCCGTCGTGAACGACCAGACCGCCGCGGGCAATGGCCAGACGCTCCTGAAGATCGACAACGCGCGCGGCGAGAACGTCCTCTCGAGCGGGAGCCTGCTGCAGCTCTCCAGCGCGAGCGCCGACGACCGCGCGATGGGCAAGGGCAAGCGGACGAACATCGGCTACTTCAACCCGAGCTTCGACACGAAGAGCGTGACGTTCCGCGCCTGGACCTCCAACGCGACCCTCATCGGCGAGGTCGTCCGGTCGATCCCGGCCTGGAGCCAGGTGCAGCAGCCGGTCTTCGACCTCATCCCGCCGACGACGCCCGGCAACACCGTGCACGACGACTTCCTCGTGACCTTCGAGGTCCAGGGGGGCGGTCTTCTCGTCTACTCGACCGTCGTCGACAACAGGACGAACGACGGCGTCTACCAGGCCGCCGAGTAAGGCCGCGCCTCTTTCGAAGCAGACGCTCGCGGACGGAGCCGGGGTGAACGCCCCGGCTCTTTCGCTTCAGTACGGCCGGCCCAGGAAGACGTAGAGGGAGGTGTTCCCTCCGTAGCCGGCGCCGAACCCGGCGTAGATCGGCCCGAGAACGGTGTCCGCGCCGACGAAGACGCCTCCCGCGGGCCGGATTCCGTCGAAGCCGGTGTCCTCCCGCCGGGCCCAGACGCGTCCGGCCTCGAAGGTGCCGCCGACGTAGACGCCCCTGCCGACGCGCGTGGGGAGGCTCGCGACGCGGTGCAGGACGTTCACGGCGGCGTAGGCGGCCCTCTCTCCTGCCGCGTCCTCGCGGGAGAGGGCGGCGAGCCGCGTGAAGTCGGAGAGAGTGAAGAGGAGGTAGAAGGGCGGGTGGGTCCCCAGCGTGTCCTCCCAGCCGCCGGTGAGAGCCACCGCCGTCCGCCGGCCGAGGGGAATCGCGTGCGTGCCCCGAAGCTGGAGCCTCTCGAACGAGCCGTCGGAGCCGAGGGCCGGCTGGAAGGCCTCGAGCTGCGCGGACGCGAGCGTCCCGTGCCTCGGGAAGGAGAGGTCGTCGAGCGTGTCGACTCCCACGAAGGCGAAGACGCCGCTGAGCTCGATGTCCAGGTCCTCGAGCGGCTCGTTCGTCACGAGCGGCTCGCCGGTTCCCGTCCCGCGGAACGCGCCCACCCGGAGCTGTCCCCACGACCCGAGCGTGAGCCCCCCGTCCACGGACCCCTGCAGGAGCGTGACCCGCCCCTCCCCGACGAGCCCCTCGGGCGTCGAGATCCTCGTGAGGGTCCTCACGTAGGAAAGGTGGCCGCTCGCGAAGAAGCGGCCCAGGAAGTCGAGCGGCTGGTAGAGCTCGACGTTCACCCCCGGGACGGTCCCGAGCTCGACCGTCGCCTTCAGCTCGGCGCCCCTCGAGTTGAGCTGCATCGCGTGGAGGGTGCCGCGCAGGGCGAGGGTCGCGTCGCCGTCGAAGTCCGCCTCGAACCCGCTCCCGACCCTGAGGAAGGTCGGTCCCCACGATTTCGGCCGCGCGTCGATGATGAGGACGTGCCGACCGTCGTCCCTGACGAGCCGGAACTCCACCGTCTCGAAGACCCCCATCTCGTAGATCCGGTCGAGGTCCCGGCGAAGGACGGCGACGTCGAGAGGCCGCCCGGCCCGGGTCTCGAGCCGCGCCGCCACCTGCCTCGGGTCCACGCCGGCGCTGACCGTCTGGATCGAGTCGACGACGGGACGTTCCCCGAGCCGGCCGCGGACCCTCTCCCGGTAGGCCCGGTACTCCTCCTCGGGGACCGAGAGCGCCGAGAGGACCTGCGCGAGGTCGCGGGCCGCCGCCTCGCCGCGCGCGACGAGCTCCGCCGCCCGGGAGAAGGCCATCGAAGGGATGTCCGCGACCTTCGGCGCGAGGACGATGCTCGCCCGGGGGACGGCCTCCGAGACGTTCCTCGCGATCGGGAGGCTCGTCATCCGGCTGAGGACGCCTCCGAACGACTTCAGCCTCTCCGGGTCGAACTTGCCGCTCGACACGTCGACCGCGATGACGACGTCCGCTCCCAGGTCGCGCGCCTCGGCGGCGGGCAGGTTCTCGACGAGCCCGCCGTCGACGAGGAGCTGCGCGCCTCGCGGCACCGGTGAGAAGACGCCGGGGATCGACATGCTCGCGCGCATCGCCTCGGCCAGGCTCCCTTCCGAGAGGACGACCTTCTCCCCGGTCACGATGTCCGTGGCGACGCAGCGGAACGGGATCGGAAGGTCGTCGAAGCGCTCCACGCCGACGGTCCCGAGGGTCAGCGACTTGAGCAGGAACCCCAGCTTCTGACCGGCGATGAGGCCCGAGGGGAAGGCGATTCCCTTCTTCGTGAGACCCATCTCGAGGTCGAGGTAGTTCAGGACATCGTCCTGCTTGCGCCGGTAGGAGAGGCGCTGACGCGAAGGGCGGTCGTCGAGAAGGTCCTCCCAGTCGAGGGTCCCGACGAGCCACTCCATCTCGCTCGGCGACATCCCCGTGGCGTAGAGACCGCCGACGATCGAGCCCATGCTCGTCCCCGTGACGACGTCCACCGGCACGCGCAGCTCGTGGAGGACCTTCAGGACGCCGACGTGCGCGAGCCCGTGCGCCGAGCCTCCGGAGAGGACGAGGCCGATTCGTGGCCTGTCCACCGTCGCGGCAGGTGCGCGCAGCGAGCCGAGCACGAGGCCGAGAACGAGCGCGCCGCGGACGCTCTGACGCATCGGAGGAGATCATAGTCGCCCGTGGGATTCGCAAATGGGTGGACACTACGTTCGAACAGCCGACTCGGTGGTTCAGGAGGTTCCTGGATGCCCAGAATGACCCACTCCGTTCTCTTCGCCGCGACCCTCGCCCTCGCGCTGCCCTGCACGGCGGCGCCGCCCGCCAACGACGCCTGCCCGGCGGCCACGAGCATCCCCGGGCTCGAGCTCCCCTTCACCCGGACGCTCGACACGACGCAGGCGACCTCGGACGGAGACCCCGCCGTCGCCTGCACGAGCCCCGCGCCGGGGAAATCGGTCTGGTTCACGTTCCGTCCCGAGACCTCGGAAACCTACGCCTTCGACGCCTCCGGAAGCACGCCATTCGACTACGCACCGGTCCTCGCGCTCTACACCGGCAGCTGCGGAGGCCTCGTGCCCGTGGCGAACGGCTGCGCGCGTTCCCGGCTCGCGGCGCCGCTCGTCGCCGGCACGACCTACTACCTCCTCGTCGCGGGAGAGGCGGTCCTCGTCGACCCGTCCATTCGGATCTCCCTGGACGGAGTCGACCTCTGCCCCGGCGGGCCCGGTCCCGGCGGCGGCTCGTGCGGCACGACGTTCGACGTCCGCGTCGGCGACCAGCTCGCCGGACGGGCCTACAACGAGTTCACGAACGCGCTCCTGACGACGGGGACGTTCACCTGGAGCCTCGGGGCCAACGC
>CALMDF010000428.1 GCA_937864895.1 uncultured Holophagales bacterium
CCCTTCTCCTCCCGGAGGTTCTGCATGAGGCGGCTGCCGAAGGCGTCGGCGTAGAGGGCGTTCGCGACGAGGACGTCGTACCAGTCGGGGTCCCAGACCGCCGGTCCGGGGCGGCCCGAGACGATGGTGGCCTGGACGGAGCCGGGGCGGTCGACGAGGAGGAGCTCCCGGGGCCGCGCCGGAGGCGAGGGGGGCGCGGGCGGGAGCGGCTCGGCGGCGGGCGCCCACGCGCCGAACGCCTTCGCGACCGCGGCCTTCACCGCCGCCTCGTCGAGGGCGCCGGCGACGACGAGGAGCGCCCGGTCGGGCCGGAAGCGTCGCGCGTGCTCGGCGCGGAGGAGCTCGGGCGTCGTCCTGCCGATCGTCTCGCGGCTCGCCGAGACGACGTGGTACGGGTGGCTGCCGTAGACGGCCTTCGCGAACGCCTTCTCCGCGAGGTAGCCCGGGGTCGACTCGGCGGCCTCGAGCTCCTGGAGGGCGTTCTCCTTCGCGAGCTCGACCTCGGCCGGCGGGAAGGCCGGGGCGAGCGCGACGGCCCCGAGGAGGTCGAGGAGGCGGGGCGTGCCCGAGGCGAGGGCGCTCGCCCGGACGTAGAGGGCGTCGGCGCTCGCCGCGGCGGAGAGGTCGCCGCCGATGGCCTGGAGCTCCTCGGCTATCTGGCGCGAGCTCTTCTTCGCGGCCCCTTCCTTCATCGTGGCCGCGAGGAGGTCAGAGACACCTTCCAGGCCCGCAGGGTCCGCGGCCGTTCCGCCGCGGACGGCGAGGGCGATCGAGACCTTCGGGAACCCGGTGCGCCTCACGAACCAGACGGCGAGGCCGTTCGGGAGGGTGGACTTGGCGATGGCGGGAACGGGAAGCGGCCGGTCGGCGCCGAAGGCCGGGAAGTCCTTCGGGAGAGGGGGAGGCTCGGCGGCGAAGGAGGCCGGGGCGAGGAGCGTGGCCAGGGCGAGGAGGGCCGCGGCGGAGGAGGCGAGGGTCTTCTTCACGGCGTCCTCCTCACTTCCCCGCCGGCGCGGCGTCGGGGCTCGGGGCCGGGGCGGGTCGGCGGTCGACGACGGTCCGGTTCGCGACAGTGAGGTAGGTGGATGCGACGCGGGCGAGGTCGGCGCTCGTCACCGCCTCGATCCGGGCGGGGATGCCGTTCACGCTCGCCGGATCGCCCGTGAAGAGCTGGGCGAGGGAGAGGAAGACGGAGCGGTCGAGCGGCATCTCGAGCTGGGAGTAGAGGTCGGAGACCATCTTCGTCTTCGTCCGCGCGAGCTCGGCGGCCGGGACGCCGCCTTTCGCGATCTTCGCGATCTCCTCGTCGATGGCGGCGACGACGTCCTTCGCGGTCGTGTCGGGCTTGTAGAGGCCGAAGAAGGTCAGGAGGGTCGGCCCCTCGTAGGTCCACGGGTCGCCGAGGGGCCAGTTGACGCCCCCCTCGACGCCGAGGAGGAGCTCCCTGCCCTTGACGAGGCCGAGGTAGAGGCGCGAGGCGTCGCCGCCGGCGAGAAGGCTCGCGAGGACCGCGGCCGGGACGTCGTCCTTCGTCCCGCGGGAGGGGAGCTTCCAGCCGACCGCGACGGCGGGGACGTTCGCGAGGGGGTCGGTCTGCGAGAGGGTCCGCTCCTTCGTGTTCGCCTTCTCGTCGACGTCGGGCTTCGGCGGCGCCGGGCGGGCGGGGATGGCGCCGAAGTACTTCTCGACCTTCGCGAAGGCTTCCTCGGCGGAGATGTCGCCGACGAGGGCGAGGACGGCGTTGTTCGGGCCGTAGTAGCTCTCGAAGAACGTCCTCACGTCGGGGACGGTGGCGGCGTCGAGGTCGGCGAAGGAGCCGTAGCCGTCGTGGGCGTTCTCCCACTTGTCGAACGCGGTCCCCGCGACGTCGGTCCAGTAGAAGATGCCATAGGGCCGGTTCTGGACGTTGACCCGGATCTCCTCCTTGACGACCTCCTTCTGGTTCGAGAGGTTCTTCTCGGAGAAGTCGAGCGTCTTCATCCGGTCGGCCTCGAGCCAGAGGACCGGCTCGAGGGCCGAGACGGGGGCGCTCACGATGTAGTTCGTGTAGTCGTACCGGGTCGACCCGTTGTTGATGCCGCCGCCCCCCTCGATGACCCGGTCGTAGGTCCCCTTCGGGGCGTTCGGGGTCCCCTGGAACATCATGTGCTCGAAGAGGTGGGCGAAGCCGGTCCGCCCCTTCGGCTCGAGGCGGAAGCCGATGCGGTAGACGATGCAGAGGCCGAAGGTGGGGGCGCTGTGGTCCTCGGAGACGACGACGATGAGGCCGTTCGGGAGCGTCTTCACCGCGGTCGGGATGCGCCACGGGGCGCCCTTCGGCGCCGCGGCGGCGGCAGGGACGAGGCCGAGGGTGAGGGCGGCGACGGCGGCGGCCCTAAGGGCCCCCTGGGAACGGAAGCTCATCGTTCCTCCTTGCGTGAAGGTTCCACGTTAGACGACTACGGCCCCCCGCGCGCCAGGTTTCCCCGGGGGATGGTAGGTTTGACGGAAACGGAGGGCGCTCGATGGAAGACCGGTTCGACCTCGCGGTCGTCGCGGCCGGGGTGGTCGCCTACGGCGTGGCCGTCGTCACGGCGGCGCTTCTCGTCTTCGTCGTCTACCGCGCGAACGCGTTCATCACCCGGGAGGTGGACGAGGAGGGCCTGCTCAGGGGCGGGCACCGCTCGATCGCCATCTCCCTGGGCGCGATTCTCCTCAGCCAGGCGGTCTTCCTGCGCCACGCGGTGAACCCGGTGATGGTCATGGTGCGCGAGCTCTTCCTCGAGCCGCCGTCGGCCCGCGAAGCCGCGGTGACCGCCTTTCGCTGCTTCGGGGTCGTCGGGCTGCTGACGCTCGTGGCGTTCGCCTCGACGGCGCTCGCGGCCTTCCTCTTCACGCGCATGACCCGCGGGCTCGACGAGCGCGGCGAGATCCACCGCGACAACGTGGCGGTCGCGATCTTCCACGCCTTCGTCCTCCTCGCCATCACGGCCGTCCTGAACGAAGGGATGGAGGACCTCGCGCGGTCGCTCGTCCCGTTCGGCCGTCGCGGGGTCCTGACGCTCCCTTGAGCCCGAGCTCCTCGAAACCGGGCCGCGGCTGCGGATGCCTCGCCGGCGTCGGGGTCCTCGTCGTGGCCTGGCTGGTGACGGGGGGGCTCGCCCTCTTCGAGACGGCCCGCGAGGTGACCGGGACCGAGGCGCCTCCCGCGCCGGGCCCCGGCCCCGACCCGGAAACGCTGCCCGAGGCCTGGAAGGCGAACGTCGGGGCGCTCCGCGAGTTCTCCCGCGCGGAAACCCCGCGGCGCTACCGCCTGACCTTCGGCTTCATCGACTACCACGGCCGCACGCACCGGGTCTCCTGCCTCGTCGACCGGGAGGCGCACGCCGCCGAACGGGCCGGGTTCGGCTACGAGCCCGACGCTGTTTACGCCGAGCTGAACGGCGAGCTCGCGCGGCTCGCCGAAGCGGAGATCTCCGCCCGCGGCCTCGGCGCCTGGTTCCAGATCGAGTTCCACGGCGCCGGGGGCCACCGCTGGTCGTGGAACCTCCCCGGGGGGATGGAAGCGGCCGCGAGGAGCCGGGCCCTCGCGGCCATCGAGGAGATGAAGGCATGGCTCGAGAACGAGCTGCCCCGGCACGACGACCGGATCCGCGCAGCGATCTACAAGCGGCGCGGGCTTCTCGTCGAGGGCAAGACTCTCTCGATCGACTACGAGCGGCTCATCCAGGAGGGAACCGACCCGCTCTCCGACTGCTTCGAGGCGCTCCGGGCGTCGGGCCGGGGGTCGAACGTCCGGCAGCTCATGGGGCTCCTCCTCGCCTTCTACCAGGAGCTCGGCTACGAGATCCCGCCGGACGAGGAGGAGGGCCGGAGGACCCTGGGACTCAGGGTCCCGACGGACGTCCTCGTCTCGGGCCGGGGCGACTGCGACTCCAAGTCCGTGGCCTTCGCGGCGATGTGGCGGCGCCTCCCGGCCCGCCTCGTCTTCATCCTCGTGCCTGGCCACGCCCTCGTCGGCGTGGAGGCCCCGGCGCTACCGGGCGAGGAGACGGTGCGCGTGGGGAACCGCACCTTCGTCCTCTGCGAGGTCGCGGGGCCCGCGAAGATCGCGCCCGGGGCGAAGTCGGTCTCGGGGAGCTTCGAGTACGTTCTCGTCGAGCCGGCCTGACGGGCCCGCGGGCCCGTTCTGCTACCATCCCGCCGCGCGCGGCCAGGCCGCGCGGTTCTTTGAGCAACTGGCGGCCCTGCGCTTCGGGCTGCCGGCATGAAGAGAGGCGGAGAGAGCACCGGCTCGACGACCCGCCCGCCAGACCGTAGTCCCTGCGGTGGCAACGCCGGCCCGATCCCCCCCGGGGGTCGGGAGCCATGCGCGATCGAAGCGTGAACCGACTCGGCGAAAGGACGCTCGTGACCACGGCTGGCACGTCCCCGATCCGACAGATCCACCCTTCGGCCTCGCCCCGAGCGGGCGCGGCCTTCGGCTTTCAGAAAGGAAAGACGGATGGACAACGGTAGCGGCAACTTCCTCCTGACCTCCGAATCGGTGACCGAGGGGCACCCCGACAAGGTGTGCGACCTCATCGCCGACGCCGTCCTCGACGCGAACATCGGCCCCGACAGGAACGCGCGCGTCGCGTGCGAGGTCCTCTGCAAGGGAGGGCGCGTCGTCCTCGCCGGGGAGATCACCTCGAAGGCGCGGCTGAAGAAGGCGCGGTACGAGGAGATCGTCCGCGAGGTGGTCGAGGGCGTCGGCTACGTCGACCCGGCCGAGCCCTTCAACTCGAAGGGCGTCAAGATCCTGAACCTCCTCACCCGCCAGTCGAAGGAGATCGGCACCGCCGTCTCGAAGGCGACCGACGCGAAGAAGGCCCTCGGGGCCGGCCACCAGGGACTCCTGTTCGGGTACGCCACGGCCGAGACGCCCGAGCTCCCGCCGCCTCCGACCGTCCTCGCCC
>CALMDF010000429.1 GCA_937864895.1 uncultured Holophagales bacterium
CCAGGGCCCTCACGCAGGCGTCGGCGACGTAGGGGGCGACCGCTCCCGATTCGCGAAGGGCGACCGCCAGGCCGCGGCCCGGTTCGGCGAGGGCCCTCTCGAACGCCGCGAAGAGGACCGACTCGTCCGCGAGGCCGAACGCCCGGAGAAGCTCCCCCACGTGTTGAGCCTCGCGGTTCGAGGAGGCCGAGACGAGACGTCCCCGGCGAAACCAGAAGCTCCTCTCCTCGCCCCGGAGGGAAACCAGGAGCTGTGCGTTCTTCCGCGAGGAATACGTCTCGCGCAGGACCTCCGCGAAGCCCGTCTTCTCGAGCGTGCCCCCCGAAAGCGCACCGTTCCCACCCTTCGAAATGTCCATGTTCGGGGGATTCTACCGGCCCGTGTCACCGCGGGAGGCCCGCCAGCGGTCGATTCTAGATGCCGCCGCCTTCCCCGCCGCCGCCGCGAGCGCCCCGGGCGTCGCCGCGAGGACCGACTCGTCGTTCCCGAAGACCGCGAGAAGCCTCCGGACGGTCGCGGGGCCGAGGCCAGGGACCTCGAGAAGGGGGCTGGCGAGCGTACGCCGCGAACGCGCGCGCCGGTGGTGCTTCAGGCCGAACCGGTGCGCCTCGTCGCGGGCGCGCTGGAGGAGCTTCAGGCCGGCGTGCCGCCTCGGGAGGACGAGCGGGAGCGACCGTCCCGGGACGAAGACCTCCTCCTCGCGCTTGGCGAGCCCGACGGCCGGGAGGTCGATCCCGATCCGGTCGAGGGCGGCGAGGGCCGCGGAGAGCTGGCCCTTCCCCCCGTCGATGACGAGGAGGTCGGGCAGGGGCTCCCCTTCCGCGCGTCTTCTCTCGTAGCGCCGCGTGACCGCCTCGGCGATCGAGGCGAAATCGTCCGGGACCGGGCGGTCGATCCGGAAGGCGCGGTACTCGCCCTTCTCCGCCTTGCCGTCGACGAAGACGACGCAGGCGGCGTACGTGTCGCTTCCCTGGAGGTGCGAGATGTCGAAGCACTCGATCCGGGCCGGGCGCCGGTCGAGGTCGAGCGCCCTGGCGAGCGCGAGGGTCGCCTTCTCGGCCGCCTCCCTGGCCTTGCGGAACCTCCGCAGGTGGCTCGCGCGGGCGTTGTCACGTGCGATGCGCACCCTCTCGAAGGCGGCGCCCCTCTTCGGCGTCCGGATTTCGACGCGCGTGCCGCGCCGTTCACCGAGCCATTCTTCGAGAGGCGAGAGCGCCTCCGGCGGGACCTCGTCGGGAAGGTGGACCTCCCGGGGAAGGAACGTCGTCGCGTCGTAGTACTGCGAGAGGAGCGCCACCCAGAACTCCTCCGGGTCCACGTCTCCGATCCCCTCCCAGAAGAGCTCCCGCGTGTCGAGGACGGCCCCGCCCCGGACGTGGAGCACGGCGACCGCGAGGTTCCCGCCGTCCGAGAAGTCGCCGAAGACGTCGACGTCCTCTCCCGCGAGCGACTGCACGCGCTGCTTGAGCGCGATCTCCTCGACCGTCCGGAGGCAGTCACGATAGGCCGCCGCCATCTCGTAGCTCTCGGCTTCCGACGCGGCGTCCATCTTCGCGAGCAGACGCGGCGCGAGCTCGTCGTTCCGTCCCGACAGGAACAGGAGGACGTCCCGGACGGCGTCGTCGTAGGCCGCCTTCGTCGTGAGCGAGGCCACGCACGGCCCGAGGCACGCGTGCATGTCGAAGTAGAGGCAAGGGCGCGGCAGGTTCCCGTCGATCTCGATCCGGCAGGTCCGGACCTGGAACATCCGCTGCACCATCTTCATCGCCCCTCGGCACGTTCGTGCCGGCAGGAAGGGCCCGAAATAGGTGTGGCCGTCCTTGAGGACCCGGCGGGTGACGTAGGCCCGCGGCCAGGTCTCCCCCGTCGTGACCTTGATGTAGGGGTAGGTCTTGTCGTCCCGGAGGAGGATGTTGTACCGGGGCTTGTGCTTCTTGATGAAGGCGTTCTCTAGGGCGAGCGCCTCGCTCTCGGTATTCGCGACGACCGTGTCGATCGTCTCGAACTCCGAGAGCAGCGCCTCGGTCTTCGGGTGCTTCGGTCCGGCGGCGAAGTACGAAGCGAGCCGCTTCCGGATCGAGCGCGCCTTCCCGACGTAGAGAATCCTTCCCTTCGCGTCGCGGTAGAGGTAGATCCCCGGCTGGTCGGGGTAGGAGGAGAGATCTGGAGGGGCCCCCACGTGGGGATTCTAGAGAGAGCCCGGGCTGGCGCCGGGCCTCAGAACACCTTTCCCAGCTTCGTCGCGATCTTCGACACCTTGACGTAGCCGAAGAACCGGCCGCTCGCCAGGAGCCCGAGGCCGTCGGCCATCTTCGTCCGGGCGTCCCGGGCGTAGAGGAGGCCGAACGCCTTCTTCATGAAGGCCTGGAACGCGCCGTCGTAGGGGTACCACCAGGGCGCGGCGGAGGAGTCCTGCAGGTCGACGCTGACGTGCTTGACGTTCACGAGCTCCATCAGGCCGTGGACGCCGTGGCTCCGTCCGATCCCCGACTTGCCGAGGCCGCCCCAGATTGCCGTGGGCTCGCCGAAGGAGAAGAGGTGGTCGTTGATCGTGACCGTCCCCGCCCGCAGCTCCTCGACGAGCTTCTGGGCCAGTCTCGTCGACCGGGTCCACCCGGAGGCAGTGAGCCCGAACTCCGAGTCGTTGGCGAGCGTGATCGCCTCGTCGACCGTGTCGACGACCATGATCGGGAGGACGGGCCCGAACGTCTCCTCGCGCATGACCCGCATCCCATGGTTCACGTTCACGAGGACCGTGGGCGGGAACCAGTACCCCTTCGCGACCGGCCGCTCGCCGCCCGTGAGCGCCCGGGCCCCCTGGGAAACCGCCTCCCGGACCTGGGCGTCGACGAAGTCCCGCTGTTCGGCGGTCGTCATCGGGCCGACGTCCGTCGCCTCGGCGAGCGGGTCCCCCTGTCGCAGCCGGCGGGTCTTCTCGACGACCTTCTCGATGAACTCGTCGGCCACGGAGCGAACGACGTAGGCGCGCTCGATCGAGCCGCACGCCTGGCCGGCGTTCGCGAACGCGCCCCAGACGATCCCGCTCGCGGCCCGTTCGAGGTCCGCGTCGGGCGCGACGACGGCCGGGTCCTTGCCCCCCAGCTCGAGGACGAACGGCGTGACGTTCTTCGAGGCTTTCCGCATCACGTGGCAGCCCGTCTCGACGGAGCCGGTGAAGAGGATCTTCGCGACGCCGGGGTGCTCGAGGAGGTGGTCGACGTCGGGCCCCGAGGCCGTCACCACGTTCACGACGCCGGGCGGGAGCCCCGCCTTTCGGCAGAGCTCGCCGATGGCGAGGCCGGTCTGCGCCGTCGCGGAAGCGGGCTTCAGGACGACGGTGTTCCCCGCCGCCAGGCAGGCCGCGAGCTCGACCATCGGGATCGCGAACGGGAAGTTCCACGGGGTGATGACCGCGATGACGCCGAGGGGCTCGAAGCGGTAGGACGCGGCCTTGTGGGCGAACAGGATCTGCTCGTAGTCGACCGCTTTCGGGGCGAGGAGCTCCTCCGTGTAGCGCGAGAGGTAGCGGAGCGCGTCCGCCGCGGGGACGAGGTCGAGGGCCCGGGCCTCGGCGAGGGGCTTGCCCTGCTCGGTCGCGATGAGCTGGGAAAGCTCGTCGTGCGACTTCCGGAGGACCTCGAGGAGGTGAGCGAGGTGCTTCTGGCGCTCCTTGACGCGCAGCGCGCCCCAGTGGAGGAAGGCCTTCCTCGCGGCCGCCACCGCCGCGTCGATCTCCCCGGGGCCGCACCGCTGGATCTCGGCGAGCCTCTCCCCCGTCGCCGGCTTCCGCGTGAAGAAGGTCTTCCCGGTCGCCACGTCGAGACCGTCGATGATCGGCCCGGTCGGAAGGGAGAGTCCCTTCTTCAAATCATCGCCCCGCGCGTGATCTTCTCGACGTGCTTGCGGTAGAAGGCGACGAGGTTCTGGACGTAGTCGGTGAAGTGCGGGCAGGAGACGCCGAACCGCGCGAGGTCTTCCGCGGCAAGCGTGTTGTCGTAGCGAACCGGGTGGTCGAAATACTCCACCGTCACGGCCGGCATCCCGAAGTAGGCCTGGACGGGCTTCGGAGAGAAGAGGAGCTTCGCGATCATCGTCGGCACCGGGACGTAGAGGAACTGCTTCCCGATCGCCTTTGCGAAGAGCTCCTCGATCTCGTAGGCCGAGAGGGGGTTCGGGTCGGTGAGGTGATACGTCTTCCCGACGGCGCCGTCCCAGCTCGAGAGTCGGGCGATCGCCTCGAGAACGTAGTCCACCGGGACGAGGTTCACCGGGGCCGTGCCCGTCCCCACCTTCACGAAGACCCCCGGGGAGGGAAGCTGCCGCATCGCGTTGAGCGCGAAGTAGGGGCCGTCGAACTTCGCCGTCTCGCCGGTCCGCGAGTCGCCGACGACGATCGCCGGGCGGTAGGTCGTCGTCGGGAGGGCGCTCGCCTTCACCGATTCCTCGGCCAGGAACTTCGTCTCCTCGTAGTAGTTCTTGAACGACTGCCCGACGTCGAGGTCCGTCTCGCGGTAGACGCCGACCGCCGTCCCCGAGACGTACGCCGTCGAGACGTAGTCGAAGCGCCGGAGGTGCGGGCATTCCTCGAGGAAGCCGAGGACGTTCCGCGTCCCTTCGACGTTGATCCGCATCCCCACCTCGCGCGGCACGGCGAGGTCGTAGACGGCGGCGAGGTGGTAGCAGCCGGTCAGCTTCCGGTGGAGGAGCCGCGCCTCGGTCTCGCCGATGCCGAGGCCGGGGGCGGTGATGTCGCCCGTGACGAGCTCGATTCGTCCCTTCGTCCCGGGGTGCGAGTCGGCGAGCTCGGCGACGGAGCCTCGCGCCAGGTCGAGGAACTTCTCCTGGACGAGGCAGTGGAAGACCGTGTCGGGCTGGAGCTCGAGGAGCCGCGGGATGAGCCGGGCGCCGATGAAGCCCGGGAACCCGGTGAAGAGGACGACGTGGGAAGCGGCGGGAGTCGATCGCGCTTTTCTCGTGGCCATTTCGTGCCTCTCGATCGGGCAGTTTAGAGCGTTTTCTGCAATGCGGCGACGGTTCGGAGCCGCTCCCGGAAGGCCTCGCAGGCCCGGGCCATCGCCGGGGGGACGTCGCATTCCTCCCCGTCCAGGGAGAGGAGAGGGACGGCCGTCGTGAGCGAGCCGAGGAGGAGCGCTCCGGAGAGGAGCTCCCCGCGGTCGAGCCCCCTCCGCTCGCCCGCCCCGTCGAGGAACGCCTCCGTCGTGACGGACGGGAGGGCCCCGGGCCCGAGCCCCGCGAGACGTCCTCCGTTCCAGGCGACGAGGCCGGTCGAAGCCCCTTCCAGGTAGACGTCGCCGTCGCGAAAGAGAGCCTCGTCTCCCCCGGACCGGCGGGCGTGCCGGAGAGCCGCCACGGCCCCGAAGTAGCTCGTCGACTTGAAACCTGGCGAGTCGCGCCGCAAGCGCGCCGGCGCCGTGACGGCCCTCGAGCCCGACCTGCGGGCCAGCGTCCCCGGCGGGATCGGCCTCAAGGAGGCGTCCAGGCGCCACGAGGCGGGCGACTCGACGTCGTGCCCGACGGCGATCCAGGAGAGCCTGAGGGCCCTCTCTTCAGGACCGTCCGGCAGTTCGCCGAGGGCCGCCCGCGAGGCCGATTCGAGCGCCTCGGCCGACGGAGCCGGCAGCTCGAGCGTCGCGAGCGTCCCGAGGAGGCGCCGGGCGTGCGGTTCCCAGAGGATCGCGCGCCGGCCGACGAGGAGGAGAGTCTCGAAGAAGCCGAAGCCGCGCTCGACGGCCGGGGAGTCGAAGGGGACGGGGTCCAGGCTCATGCACCCTCGCTCGGGCCCGCCGCCGCGGCCAGGGCCCGGAAGAACTCGCGGGATTTCGTCTCGGTCTCCTCCCACTCGAGGAGGGGCTCCGAATCCCAGACGATCCCTCCACCGGCATGGTAGGCGACGGAGCTTCTCCGGACGACGGCCGTCCGGATCGCCACGTTGAAAACGGCCTTCCCGTCACCCCGGACGTACCCGGCCGCGCCGGTGTACGGGCCGCGTGCCACGGGCTCGAGCCGGCGGATGAAACCGAGCGCCGCGCGCTTTGGCGCGCCCGTGATCGACCCCCCCGGAAGCGTCGCGGCGAGGAGGCCGGAGAGGCGCACCTCGGGCCGCAGGGTGCCGGCCACGGTCGACTCCAGGTGATGGAGGTGCCGGTACGTCGTCACGCAGCGGTACTCGGGCACGTGGACGCTTCCGGCCGCGCAGACCTTCCCGAGGTCGTTCCGGATCAGGTCGACGATCATGACGTGCTCCGCGGAGTCCTTCTCCGAGCCGAGGAGGGCGGACCTAGCCGCTCCCTCGCTCCCCGCGAGGCGACGCGGGATCGTCCCCTTGATCGGGGCGCTGGCGACCCTCCGGGAGGCCAGGTCGACGTCGAGGAAGAGCTCCGGGGAGTTCGAGACGACGGCGAGCCCCCCGAGGTCGACGCAGATGGCGTACGGCACCGGATTGTCCGAGTAGAGGAGCTCCGCGAGACGGCGCGGCGCGATTTCCTGCTCCCGCACGGTGCGTCGCGTCAGGTTCGCCTGGTAGACGTCGCCGCGGGCGATTCCCTCGCGGATGCGCCCGACCGCCCCGTTCCAGCCTGCAAGGTCCAGTTCAGGCCCTTCCTCCGGGTCGGCCGGTCCCGGCGAGGGACCGGATTCCCCGCCCCGACCAGCCGCACCGGTGCCGGCCCCCCCGATGGCCCTCCGGTCCCGGGCGTCGAAGAGAGCGAACCACGCCAGGGGCGTGGAAGGCGGGCGGAAGTGGCACGTGGATCCCTCGAGCGCAACGCCGGCCTCGTACGTCAGGAACCCGGCCGCGATCCGGCCGGCGCTGCCCGACCGGGCGACGGCGTCGAGCCAATCGAGGAGTCCCGGGAGGTCCTCGGGACGGTCCGAAGGCACCTCGCGAACCTCGACGGGATCGCCGAGGTCGAGGGATCCCGGGAGCTTCCAGCCGGGGCCGCGGAGAAGGACGGAGGGAGGGGCCACGCTCGGGTAGTCTACGGAGCGTGAAAGACGGGCGCTGGGTCGAGGCCGAGGTGAAGGTCCGCTACGCGGAAACCGACGCGCAGGGAGTCGTCTACCACGGCTCCTACGTCGTCTGGTTCGAGGTGGGGCGCACGGAGTACTGCGACGTCGCCGGGTATCCCTACGCCCGCATGGAGGCCGAGGGCGTCAACATCGTCGTGAGCGACCTCGCCGCCCGATACCGCAGGCCGGCCCGCTACGGGGACACCGTCCGGGTGGCGACCCGGCTGGTCGCCGTCAGGAGCCGGGGCTGCACGTTCGCCTACCGGGTGACGCTGCCCGACGGCTCCGTCGCCGTCGAGGGCGAGACGGTCCACCTCTTCGTCGACCGGGCGACCGGCAGGCCCGTCGCAGCTCCCGCGCCGATCCGCGCCGCGCTCACCGGCTTCGCGGAGGGCTGAAGCTCACGTCCGCGGCGCGCCGTTCGGGAGCTTCCGGTTGAGGGCCCGGTAGACGAGGGCGGGAACGAGGCCCGAGACGTCCCCCCCGAGCCGGTGGACTTCCTTCACGAGGCGGCTCGAAAGGTACGAGAGCTCCTCTTTCGGCGTCAGGAAAACCGTCTCGACGTCCGGGTCGAGCTTCCGGTTCATGAGCGCCATCTGGAACTCGTACTCGAAGTCGGAGACGACGCGGAGCCCGCGGAGGACGATGTTCGTCTTCTCGGCCCTGAGGAAGTCGACGAGAAGCCCGGAGAAGGCCTTGACCTTCACCTTCGAGTCGCGGCGAAAGACGTCCTTCACCATCCCGACCCTCTCTTCGACGGTGAAGAGGGGCGCCTTCTCGGTGTTGCAGAGGACGGCCACGAGGACGCGATCGAAGATGTGGCCGCCGCGGCGGACGAGGTCGACATGCCCGTTCGTCATCGGGTCGAACGAGCCCGGGTAGACGGCGATTCGCATCGGAGCGGGGATTCTAGCGGCTTTCCGAGAGAGCTTCGCCGAGTTTTCGCGCAGAGAGAACGAGGAGGAAGAGGGCGACCGCCGGGGGGACGACGCACCACCAGGCGGTCGTGAGGCTCTCCCGGGCGTCGGCGAGCGCCCGTCCCCACGAGGCGGAGGGGGGAGGCGCCCCGAGCCCGAGGAACGAGAGCGAAGCCTCGAGGAGAACGGCGCCGCCGAGGACGTAGGGCGTCGTCGCGATCGCCGGGGCGATCGCCCCCGGCAGGACGTGGACGAAGAGGACGCGGCTCCTCGAGGCGCCGGCCGCCCGGGCCGCCTCGACATGGGGCGAGGCCGAAAGGCGGAGAGCTTCCGCGCGGACGAGCCGGGCGATCTCCGGCCACCCCGTCAGGGCGATGAGGAACGCGGCGGTGAGAGCGGACGGGGGCGCGAGCGCGGCTCCGGCGGCCACGAGGACGAGGGCCGGGAACGCCTGGACGACTCCCGTGACGAAGAGGAGCGCCCGGTCGGCACGCGGTCCCAGCGCTCCCGCCGCCCCGCCCAGGACCGTACCGACGGCGAACGCGAGGCCCGCCGCGAGGAGGCCCACCGCCACCGAGACCCGGGCGCCGTGGAGGAGCCGGGCGAGGACGTCCCGGCCGAGGTCGTCGGTGCCGAGGAGGTGTCGCCGGTCGGGGGGCTGGAGCCGCGCCGTCAGGTCGGTCGCGTCCGGGTCGAACGGGACCAGCGTCGTGACCCTCGCGAGGAAGGACGGGGTGTGCGTCGGGCTCTCCCGCGCCAGGAGAGGCGCGAGAAGCGCGAAGAGCGGAAAGAGCCCCAGGAAGAGGATCCGCCGCTTCGCCTGCCGTCCGGCCGTCACGGCTCCTCCCCCTCGACGATCCGCGGGTCGGACAGACCGCCAGCCGCGTCAGCGGCGAGCGTCGCGACGACGACGGCGAGACCCGAGACGAGAGTCAGTCCCAGGACGGTCGGAAGGTCGCGGGAGAAGACCGAATCCGCGAGGAGCTGCCCGGTCCCGGGCACGCCGAAGACCCGTTCGACGAGCACGGAGCCCGCGACGAGCTGGGGGACGAGCGCCGCGCCGAGGCCGGCGAAGGCGGGGACCGCGCGACGCAGGGCCCGCAGGGTCTCCTCGCGGGGCGATTCGCCGCGGGCGCGCCCGGAGAGCGCCGGGGGCGAGGCGAGCGCTGCGCCCACGGCGGCCCGGGTCACCCTCGCGATCGGCGCCAGGGCGACGAGGGCGAGG
>CALMDF010000430.1 GCA_937864895.1 uncultured Holophagales bacterium
GGTGGCGTCCATCTCCCTCTGGCCCGTGACCGCCTCGAGGGCGTCGGGCCAGGGCTTGCTCTGCCCCATCTCGAGCATCCGGATGAGCCGCTTCCCCGCTTCCTCGTTGCCGTAGATCGAGCAGCGGTGAATCGGCTCGGTGCAGCCGGCCGTCTTCGCGAGGGCGCGGTGCATCTGGAACTGCAGGACGTGCGCGAGAAAGTAGCGCGAGTAGGGAACGCCCGCCGCGACGTGGTACTTCGCGCCCGGGTCGAAGTCGGCCTCGCTCCGCGCCATCGGGGGCGCGACGCCCTGGTACTTCAGCTTGAGGTCCCACCACGACTGGTTCCACCTCGCCTCCGGCACCTCGCCGGAGAAGGCCTGCCAGCGCCACTTGTCGATGAGGAGGCCGAACGGCAGGAAGGCGATCTTCTCGAGCGCCATGCTGAGGAGGTAGCCGACGTCCTTGCCGGCCGGCGGCGCCTTCTCGAGGAGGTTCACCTTGACGAGGTACTCGGGCGTGAGCGAGAGGGCGACCGCGTCGCCGATCGCCTCGTGGAAGCCGTCGTTGGCGCTGTCGCGGAAGAGGAACGGCTGGCGGTTGTAGGCGCGCTGGTAGACGTTGTGCCCGAGCTCGTGGTGGACCGTCGCGAAGTCCTCCGCGTTGATCTCGACGCACATCTTCAGGCGCAGGTCGTCGACCCAGTCGACGCACCAGGCGCTCGCGTGGCAGACGACCTCCCGGTCGCGCGGGCGGGTGAAGAGCGACCGCTCCCAGAACGACTTCGGGAGCGGCTCGAAACCGAGCGAGGTGAAGAACCCCTCGCCGTAGCGGACCATCTGGCGCGCGTCGGTCTTCTTGTCGACGAGGATCTTCGTCAGGTCGTAGCCGGGGTCGGCGTCCTTCGGGGCGAGGAGCGGGTAGAGGTTCCCCCACTGCTGTGCCCACATGTTCCCGAGGAGGTGCGCCGGGATCGGCCCCTTCTCCGGGACGACGTCCTTGCCGTAGGTCTCGCCCAGGCGCATCCGGACGTAGGCGTGGAGCGAGACGTAGAGGGGCTTCACCTGCTCCCAGAGGCGGTCCAGCTCCCTGGCGTAGGCGTCGGGGGGCACGTCGTACTTCGAGCGCCACATGGCGCCCATGTCGGCGAAGCCGAGCTCCCTGGCGCCGGCGTTCCCGAGCTCGACGTACCGGGCGTAGTCCTTCTTCAGCGGGGGGGCGATCGAATGCCAGCCGGCCCAGAGCGTGGCGAGCTCCTTCGGGTCGCGGCTCGTCGCGAGCCGGCGCGAGATCTCCTCGAGGTTGAGCGCCTCGCCGCCGCCGGGCGGAGTCCACTTGCCGCGCCCGTAGGCGCCCTCCATCCCGGCGGCGATGCGCGCGAGCTCCTCGCTCTTCGCCGGGTCGGCGGGGGCGGCGAGGACGAGGGAGAGCTTGAGGAGCTTCAGCTTGCGGGCGAGGTCGGCGTCGAGGGCGAGGCCGTCGAAGCGCGTCGCTTCCTTGGCGAGCGCGGCGGCGAGCTCCATCCGGCGCTGGTTCGCCTCGGCCGCGATGAGCTCGGTGTCCCCGGTGATGAAGTTGGAGGCGACCCAGTTGGCGCGCTCCGCTCCGATCGAGACCTTCAGGAGCTTCTCTTCGGCCTTCTCGACGAACGCCCGGGCATCGGCCGGGGACGGCGCCGGGGTCGGGGACTGGGCGCGCGCGGTCACCGGGACGAGCGCCAGGGCGAGGAGGGGGAGGAGGGGGGTCTTCTGCATGAGGCGATCACTCCGACCGGGGATCATCCCACGCGGCGGGGCCCCGGGGCCCGTCCTCAGACGTCGAGGGAGTCCGCCTCGCGAGCCCGTTCGGTGATGAACCGGTAGCGCGCGCTCGCGTCCTTGCCCATCAGGTCGGAGAGCGTCCGCTCGGCCTCGAGGACGTCGGGGACCGTGACCCTGAGCGCGCGCCGGCGGCGCGGGTCGAGCGTCGTCGACTTCAGCTGCTCCGGCATCATCTCGCCGAGCCCCTTGAAGCGCATGACCTCGGGCTTCACGTTCTTCGGGAGCTTCGCGAAGATCGCGTCCCGCTCGGCCTCGTCGAGCGCCCAGTACGTCTCCCTGCCGGCGTCGACCCGGTAGAGGGGCGGCTGGGCGAGGTAGACGTGACCCTCGGAGACGAGCTTCGGAAGGTGCCTCCAGAAGAACGTCAGGAGGAGCGTCGAGATGTGGTGCCCGTCGGCGTCGGCGTCCATGAGGAGGAACACCTTGCCGTAGCGGAGCTTGCCGATGTCGAAGTCGGCGCCGCTCCCGCAGCCGAGGGCCGAGACGATGTCCGTCAGCTCCTTGTTCCCGGCCACCTTCGCCGAGTTCGCCTGCTCGGCGTTCAGGACCTTGCCGCGGAGCGGGAGGATCGCCTGCGTGTGCCGGTCCCGCCCCTGCTTGGCCGAGCCGCCGGCCGAATCCCCCTCGACGATGAAGAGCTCCGACTCGGCCGGGTCGGTCGAGGAGCAGTCGGCGAGCTTGCCGGGAAGGTTCAGGCGGTGCGAGACGGCCGTCTTCCGCGTCACCTGCTGGGCCGCGGCGCGCGAGGCCTCGCGGGCGCGCGTCGCCATGACGATCCGGCCCACGATCTGCTCGGCGAGGGAGGGGTTCTCGTTGAGCCAGTTCTCGAGCGCCGGCCGCACCGCGCCGTCGACCTGCGCCGCGACCTCGGGGTTGTTGAGGCGGTCCTTCGTCTGCCCCTGGAACTGGGGCTCGAGGACGTAGGCCGAGAGGAGCGCCACGAGGCCTTCCCGGACGTCCTCGGCCGAGGGGTTCACCCCCTTCGGGAGGAGCTCGTGGGTCGCGAGGTAGTTGCGAACCGCCTTGACGATGCCGGACTTCAGGCCGTTCTCGTGCGTCCCGCCAGAGGGCGTCGGGATGCCGTTCACGTACGACCGGAAGTGCTCGTCCGTCGATTCCGTCCACTGGAGGGCGAGCTCGAGGCGCGGGTCCGCGTCCCGCACGAAGGCGAAGCCGTTCGCGTGGGTCGGCGTCCTGCCCCGCTCGGCGACGACCTTGAGGAGGTAGTCGGCGAGGCCGCCGTCGTGCTCGAACTCCTCGCGGACGGAGGGCTTCTTCGTCTCGTCGACGAAGACGACCTTGAGGCCTCGGTGGAGGTAGGTCTTCGCCTCGAGCCGGTCGCGGATCTCGTCCGCGTCGAACGAGAGCTTCCCGAAGATCTCCGCGTCGGCGCGGAAGCGGACCGTCGTCCCGCTGCCGCGCACCTTCTCCGTGGAGACCTTCACGACCTTCGAGGTCGCCTTCCCCTGGGCGTACGTCTGCCGCCACTCGTGGCCGTCGCGGCGGACGTTGACGGCCATCTCCGACGAGAGGGCGCAGACGACCGACGACCCGACCCCGTGGAGGCCGCCCGAGTGGACGTAGTTCCCCTGCTCGAACTTTCCCCCGGCGTGGAGCGTCGTCAGGATGAGCTCGAGCGCGGACTTCCTGTACTTCGGGTGGATGTCGACGGGGATGCCGCGCCCGTTGTCGGAGACCTCGACCTCGCGCCCGTCGGCGCCGAGGCGCACCTCGATCCGCGAGGCGTAGCCGTTGATGACCTCGTCGACCGCGTTGTCGACGATCTCCCAGACGAGGTGGTGGAGCCCCCGGGAGTCGACGCCGCCGATGTACATGCCCGGCCGCTTGCGAACCGGCTCGAGCCCCTCGAGGACGGTGATGTCGGCCGCGGTGTAGTTCGTCGTCGCCATGTCGAGCCGCCGAAACTACGCAGCCGGGCGGGCGTCGTCAAGCGGAGCTCCCCTTGCGAAGCGCCGGTCCGTGGCGCGATCTCCCGGTAACCTCCGCCCGTGCCGACGTTTGCCGGGCTCCTCACGCGCCTCTTCGAGCTCTGCGTCCACGTCCTCGAGCGGTCCGGCGCCGCGGCGGGCCTCGCCGCGCTCCCCCTCCCGGTCGCGCCGGACGCGCGCCCGCTCGCCGCGCTCCTCGGCGTCTCGACGATCGTCCTCCTCCTCTACGCCGCGCTCGCCTCGGGGGCCGACACCCGCGTGCGGGCCTTCCGCGCCGCGAGCCTCCTCGCGGCCGCGACGCTCCCGCTCTCGGCCCTGCGCCTCCTCCCCGGCCCGCGCGGGCCCGTCCTGGGTGGAGCCGCGATCGTCGTCGTCGTCCTCGCGTCGGCGTCGCACCGGGCGCTCTCCCCCCTGCGGCGCGACGGCACGGCGTCACGCCTCCTCGGGCGCACGCGCCTCCTCCTCGAGGGGATCGGGCTCTCGATCTCGGGCGTCTCGCTCGCGCTCCTCCTCTCGGGCCGCGAGCTCCCCGTGCGACTCGCCTTCTGGTCCCTCTTTCTCCTCCGCCTCTCGATCGCCGACCTCCTCGACCCCTCGCGTCTCGCGGCCGGCACCGGCCTGACCCGCTCCGCCGCGCGGGACGTGAGGACGGCGATGGGGAGGGCCGGGCGCCCGCCCCGCGCGGCACGGCGGCTGCGCCGCGCCGCGAGCGGAGCCGCGAAGCTCGCCCTCCTCGGCCTCTGGATCGCTCTCCCCCTCGCCGCCGTCCTCGCCCCCGGGGAAGTGGCGGCCGGGGCGTGGCCGCCCTGGGCCCTTCACCTCCGCTGGTACCCCCCCGCCGCCCTCGCCCTGACGGCGCTTCTCCTCCTCGGGCAGGCGGCCCGCGCGGCGGGGGAGCGCCGACTCCTCGACGCGGCCCGGGGAGCCGCCGTCGGCCTCGGCACGGCGGCGTGGCTCTTCCTCGCCTTCCGGGACCCCGGGTTCGGCGCCTACCGGCAGGCGCTGCCGGGGATCCTCCTCGCCGAGACCGTCGCCGGCTTCCTCCTCGGCGCCGCTGCTCGCGGGCGGTGAGCGAAAGGGTCAGTCCTTCGCGAGCCGGGCCGCGATGGCCGCGGCGAGGCGCTTTCCGTCCTCCGCGTCGAGGCGTCCCCCCGGCCAGCCGATGCCGAGGCCGCGCCCGTCCCCGGGCTTCGGGATCACGTGGAAATGGACGTGCGGCACCACCTGGTGTGCCGGGGCGCCGTTGTTCTGGAGAATGTTGTAGTCGGGCGTGCCGGTCGCGGCGATCACCGCGCGCGCGATGCGCGGCAGGACCCTCCCGACGGCCGCCGCCGATTCGTCGGAGAGCCCGTCGAGCGTCGCGGCGGGCTCCTTCGGGACGACGAGCGTGTGCCCCGGCGAGAGGGGCGCGATGTCGAGGAACGCGAAGACGCGCTCGTCCTCGTAGACCTTGTGGCTCGGGATCTCGCCCCGGATGATCCGCGTGAAGATCGTCTCGATCACGGCTTCTCCCCCGTTCTTTCCCGGCCGTCCGGCGTCCCGGCCAGGTCGACGAGCCAGATGTTCCCGGTCGTCTCTGCGAGCTCGTAGTAGATGCCGTCCCCCGCGGGGGACCAGGCGGGATAGCGGATGTAGCTGTTGAGGCGCCCGTTCGTCGTCACGACCCGCTCCGTCATCCCGTCGCGGGAGACCCACCCGACGTTCCAGATGCCCTCGCGAAGGCCGGCGAAGGCGATCTTTCGCCCGTCGGGCGAGAAGGAGTAGGGCCAGCTCTGCCCCGTTCCCCGGGTCAGCTGCACGGGCGTCCCCCCGGAAGCGGGAATGGTGAAGACGTGGACCTCCCCTCCCCGCTTCGCCTCGAAGGCGATCGTCCTGCCGTCGGGGCTCCAGCACGGGAACCCGGCGAGCTCTCGATCGAACGTGATCTGCCGCGGAGTCCCCGCCGGGAGGTCGGCCACCCAGACGTTCAGGGTCGTGCCGCCCCGGTTCGAGTGAAACGCGATCTTCGTCCCGTCGGGCGACACGCGCATCGCGTCGTGGCCCGGTCCGAAATCCGCGAGGACCTCCTCGCGCCCCGTCACGAGGTCGAGGGCGAAGTAGGCGCGGTGCCCGCGGCGCAGAGACATGAACCCGAGCCGCTGGTCGCCCGCGAACCAGTGGGGATAGTCGTCGTCGGCCGCGTCCGTCGTCCGCTGCACGGGGTTCGCGCCGTCCGCGTCGACGATCCAGACGTCCTGGTTCGTCCCGGAACGCCACCGGGTGAGCGCGATCCGCTTCCCGTCGTTCGAGACGGCCGGGCGCGAGTTGCGTCCCGTCTCGCGGGTCACCGGGCTCTCCGGCCCCGCCGGCTCGCCGCGCGAGTCGACGGGCACCCTCCAGATGTTGCTCGCCATCGAGAGGCCGGCGTAGGCGAGCCTCGAGCCGTCCCGCGAGACGGCGAGCTGCTTCACCCACCCGAGGCCCGCGACCCCGAAGCTCGCGATCTCCTCCGGCGCACCGAGGGCCTTCCCCGAGGGTCTCGCCATCCTTCTCCGGAAGATCCCGACGCTCCAGCTCTCCGACCAGCACGGGAAGAGGACGGAGTCGCCCTCCGCCTCCCAGACGGGGTCGTAGCACTGGCCGTTCCCCTCGCTCACCTTCACGAGGTCCCTGCCGTCCGCGCCCACCGTCCAGATCTCCGAGGAGGTCCGGTTGTAGCTCGCGAAGACGATCCGCCTGCCGTCCGGCGACCACGCGGCCGCGCCGTGGCCTCCGCTCGGGCGCCCCACCTCCGTGAGGGGGCGCGGCGGCGAGCCGTCGAGGGGGGCGATCCAGAGGATCGAAGGGGGGAGCGCGCCGAGCGCGTTCGCGGCGAGGTCGACGACCGGGCCCGACTCGAAGACGAGGGACCTGCCGTCCGGCGAGAAGGAGGGGCGCGAGCCGAACGTCGTGAGCTGGCGCGGGACGCCGCCGAGGGCGGGCATGAGCCAGACGCCGCCAACCCTCTTGGCGTGGTAGGCGATCGTCTCGCCGTCGGGGGACCAGGCGGGCGAGAGGTTCTGCTGGCCGTCCGTCGTCAGCTGGATCTCGCGGCTCCCCGGGGCGAGCGGCCGCCGGTAGATCTCGAAGCGTCCCGTCCGGTCGGACGCGTAGACCACCGCCTTGCCGTCCGGAGAGAAGGCGGGAAAAACGTCGAGGCCCGTCGACGAGGTGAGCTGGACCGGGCGGACCGGTGCGCTGACCGGCTCGACACGCCCGCTCCCCTTGCGCCAGAGGACGACCGCCCCGAGCGCGGCGAGGACGACGACGGCCGCGGCCCCGGCCGCGAGGGCGGACCTCCGCCCCCTCTCCGGGGCTCGCGCCGGCGGCCCCGACGGGACCCTCGGGAAACGCGCCGTCGTGGGGCGTTTCTTCGCCGCCACCTCTTCGCCCTCCCAGCCCCCGGCGTCGAGTACGGCCCCGACCTCCGCGGCGAGGTCCCGCATCGTCCGGAACCGCTGCTCCGGGTCCTTGGCGAGCGCCCTCTCCACGATCGCGGCGAGCGACTTCAGGACGCCCGTCTCGAAGCCGGGGATCGGCGCGGGCGAGAGGTGGAGGATCGCGTACATGACGTCCACCGGCGTCTCGCCCTCGAAGGGGAGCTTCCCCGAGAGAAGCTCGTAGAAGACGACGCCGAGCGAGAAGATGTCGCTCCTGGCATCCGTCTTCCTCCCGCTCGCCTGCTCGGGAGACATGTACTGCGCCGTGCCGACGACGAGGCCGTCGGTCGTCAGGGACGGCTGGCTCCGCCGCCCGTCCTCCGGGACCGCCTGGACCTTGGCGAGACCGAAGTCGAGGACGCGGATCCGGCCGTCGTGGCCGAGCATCAGGTTGGAGGGCTTGATGTCGCGGTGCAGGATCCCCGCGTCGTGGACCGCCGCGAGCCCTTCGGCCGCCTGGGCGATCCAGCGGGCCGCCTTCGGGGCGGCGACCGCGCCCGAGACGAGGACGTCCTCGAGCGTCTCCCCCTCGATGAACTCCTGGACGAGGAAGGGCACCCCCTCGTACTCGCCCACGTCGTAGATGTGGACGAGGTTCGGGTGCGACAGGGAGGCCATGACCCGCCCCTCGTTCTCGAAGCGCGCGCGCCGGTCGGCCGTGCCGACGAGGTCGCCGGGCAGCGTTTTCAGGGCGACGACGCGGCCGAGCGAGACGTCCTCGGCGCGATAGACCTCTCCCATAGCCCCGCTTCCGACGGAAGAGAGGATCCGGTACCGGCCCACGAGGGTGCCGGGGGGGAGGGGCCGGGATGCGTCCGCGCTCATCGGCCGGGTCGACACACTCCTCTGCCCCGGAAAGGGGCACCAACCGCAGTTTCGCGGCGATCTTACTCTGCCGCCAACGCCCGGGCGCGGCTCCTATACTCGGGCCGAGGACCCGATGGCCGACGCCGACGCCTTCGCGCCCCCCCCGGGGCAGAGGATCCGCCCCTTCCTGCCGCTCCTCTTCGCGGCGCTCCTGCTCTTCCCCGCCTGCCGCCGGCTGCAGACGCGCTCCCCCGCGGCCCAGCCGAGGCCCGTGACGGCCCGGGGCGACCTCGCCGCCGACGAGAGGGCGACGATCGACCTCTTCCGGGAATCGAGCCCGTCGGTCGTCTTCATCACGAGCCTCGCCCGGCGGCGCGGCGGCCTCTTCCGCATCGCCGAGATCCCGCGGGGGGAGGGCTCGGGCTTCGTCTGGGACGCCGAAGGCCACGTCGTCACGAATTTCCACGTCATCCAGGGCGCCTCCTCGGCCCGCGTGACGCTCGCCGACGGCTCCAACTGGGCGGCGTCCTTCGTCGGCGCGGCTCCCGACCGGGACCTCGCCGTCCTCAGGATCTTCCCGGCCGGCAAGACGCTCAAGCCGATCCTCGTCGGGACGTCGAAGGACCTCCTCGTCGGGCAGAAGGTCTTCGCCATCGGAAACCCGTTCGGCCTCGACCAGTCGCTCTCGACCGGCGTCGTGAGCGCCCTCGGGAGGTCGATCGAGTCGGTGACGGGGCGGCAGATCGAGGGGGTCGTCCAGACCGACGCGGCGATCAACCCCGGCAACTCCGGCGGCCCCCTCCTCGACAGCGCGGGACGCCTCATCGGCGTGAACACCGCCATCGCGTCGACGAGCGGCTCGAGCGCGGGGATCGGCTTCGCCGTCCCGGTCGACACCGTGAACCAGATCGTCCCCCAGCTGATCCGGCACGGCCGGGTCATCCGCCCGCAGCTCGGCGTGACGCTCGCCGACGACGCCGTCGCGGCCCGGCTCGGGGTCGAGGGCGCTCTCATCCTCTCGGTGTCGCCGGGAAGCGGGGGCGCCGAGGCGGGCCTCCTCGGGACGATGCGCGACGATTCCGGGGCGCTCGTCCTCGGGGACATCGTGACCCGCGCCGGCGAGCGGCAGGTCCGCTCCTCCGACGACCTCATCGCCGCCCTCGAGGAGAGGAAGCCGGGCGACACTCTCCCCCTCGTCATCCTCCGGGACGGCGAGGAGCGGCGCGTCGAGGTGACGCTCTCCGCGGCTCCCTGAGAAGGGCGGGTCAGGCCGCGACGTTCGCGGGAAGGCGGATCTCGAACGTGGAGCCCTCCCCGGGGACGCTCTCGACCGTCACCCGCCCCCCCATCAGCCCGCAGAGCTGGCGGGTGATCGAGAGGCCGAGCCCGGTCCCGCCGAAGCGCCGCGCCGTCGAGGAGTCGGCCTGCGCGAACGGCTCGAAGAGCCGCTCCAGCTTCTCGGCGGCGATCCCGATTCCCGTGTCCTTCACCCGGAACGAGACCCAGGCCCGCCCGCCCTCCTCGATGCGCGCCACGTCCAGCTCGATCCGCCCGCCCTCGGTGAACTTGCAGGCATTCGAGAGGAGGTTGAAGAGGCACTGGCGCAGCTTCATGGCGTCGGACGTCATCGTGAAGCCGGCGCCCGGCGGCGTCGTGACCCAGAGCCTGTTTCGGTTCCTCTCGAGGAGCGGCTTCACGATCGCCGTCGTCTCCTCGACGAGCGGGAGGACGGCGAACGTCTCCACGTCCAGCTCGAGCCTCCCCGCCTCGACCTTCGCGAGGTCGAGGACCGAGTTGATGAGATCGAGCTGGTGGAGCGCCGCCGATCGGACCTTCTCGAGGTCGCGTACGGCCGCCGGGCGCCCCTCGTCGGAGGCCTCCTCGGAGAGCATCTCCGAGTAGCCGATGATGGCGTTCAGAGGGGTCCGCAGCTCGTGGGAGACGTTCGCGAGGAAGCGGCTCTTCGTCCGGCTCGCCTCCTCGGCCTCAGCGGTCGCGCGCTCGGCGATCTCGCGGCGGCGCTCGGCCTCGGCCCGCGCCTCCTCGGCGCGGGCCAGGGCCTCCTCCGCGCGGGCCTTCTCCTCCGAGAGGCTGCGAGTCCGCTGTCCCACGAGGACGAGGAGCTCGGCCTCTCGCGCCCGGAGGCTCGCGAGACGCCAGCGCACGACGCCCCACGACGCCGCCGTCGCGAGGGCGAGCGCCCCGGCCCAGAACCACCAGGACTCCCGCGCGCGCGGCTTCTGGCGGAACGCCAGAGCGGTCTCCTTCTCGCCCCACTCTCCCCCCGCGTCCGCCGCCGAGACCCGGAAGACGTAGCTTCCGCTCGGGAGGTGGGTGTAGTACGCGACGCGGCGGGTCCCCACGTCGACCGGCCGGCGGTCGAGGCCGTCGAGGCTGACGCGGAAGCGGATCCGGTCCGGGGCCACGAGGGTGAGGGCTGTGAAATGGATCTCGAGCCGTTCCGTCCCCGGCGGCAGGACGAGGGGAACCTGGAGGTCGGCCGGCCGCCCGTCGACGAGCACGTCCTCGATGGCGACCTTCGGAGAGCGGCTCGCGGTCGGGATCCGCGCCGGGTCGAGGACGGCGATGCCGCGGTACGTGGGGAACCAGAGCCGCCCGTCCGCGGCGACGATCCCCGCCGGCTGCTGGCCGCCGGCGGCGCTCGGGCTCCGCATCCCGTCGGAGGTCCCGTACGCCACGGAGCGGAGCTCGGCAGCGCGTCCGTCGGCCACGGCCTCGAGCTCGGCGCGGGAGACGCGGAAGACCCCCTTGTTGCAGGACATCCAGAGGGAGCCCCGCCCGTCGTCGAGAATGACCTGGACGAGATCGTCGTACAGGCCCTGCCTCGTCGTGATCGACACGACCTTCCCGTCCCGGATGCGGTTCAACCCACCGCCCGACGTTCCCGCCCAGACGGTCCCGTCGGAGTCGACCAGGAGCGCGATGACCCGGTTGCTGGAGAGCCCCTCCTTCGTCGTGAAGGCGCTGAACCGGCCCTCGAAGTACCGGCCGACCCCGTGGCCCGAAGACCCGATCCAGACCGAGCCGTCCGGCCCCCGGGCCAGGGCCACGATCCGGTCCGACGGAAGGCCTTCCGCCACGGTAAAGACCCGGAGGTCGCCGCCGGGGGAGACCCGGGTGAGGCCGCCACCGATCGTCGCGATCCAGACGTTCCCGTCACGATCCTCGAGAAAAGCCCTCACGTCGTGGTGGGGCAGCCCCTGGGCCGGCCCGAGCGGCCTGAAGCGCCCGTTCGAGAATCGCGCCGCGCCGCCGAGGTTCGTCCCCACCCAGAGCGTTCCCCGGCCGTCCTCGTAGACCGCCGCGACGTGGTCGCTCGGGAGGCCGTCCGCCTCGCGCCAGGACGCGACGCGCCCGTCCTTCAGGCGATTCAGGCCGCCCCCGGCGGTCGCGATCCAGACCGACCCGTCCCGCCCCTCGCAGAGGGCCCGCACGTTGTCGCTCGTCAGTCCTTCGCGGGTCGTGTACGTGAGGAACTTCCCGTCCCGGAGCCGGTTCAGCCCGCCGACCCACGTCCCGATCCAGAGGCTTCCCTCGTCGTCGGTCGCGATCGACCAGATCTGGTCGTTCGAGAGCCCCTCCCGGGTCCCGATCGTCTCGACCGCCCCGTCCCGGATGCGCCCGACACCTTCTCCCCAGGTCGCGAACCAGACCGTGCCGTCGGTGTCGACGAGGACGGAGGTGACCTGGTCGGACGGAAAGCCGTCCTTCAGCCGGTGGGGAGTCGCGGCCCCGTCCTTCAGGAAAGTCAGGCCGCCCCCGGACGTCGCCACCCAGACCCCGCCGTCCGGCGCCACCGCGAGGCCCCTCACGAGGCCGCCGCCGAGGACCTCGGCCCCGTAGACCTTCTCGACACGCCCGTTCCGGACGACGGCGACACCGCCTCCGGTCGTCCCGACCCAGAGCGCGCCGGTGCCGTCGAACGCGACGACGCGCACCTGGTCGAGGGGGAGACCGTCGGCGACCCCGACCCGCTCGGCGCCTCGTCCGCCGGAGACGCGCTGGACGCCGATTCCGTCTCCTCCCACCCAGGCGTCTCCCGCAGCGTCGAAGGCGATCGTCCAGACGACGAGCGTCCCGAGCCCCTCGGCCGGGCCGATCGACGCGAAGCTGCCGTCGGGACGGCGGCAGAGAATCCCGCCGCCGTTCGTCCCGGCCCAGAGCGTCCCGTCGGGGGCCTCGGCGAGGGAGAGGATCGAGTTGTGCTTCAGCTCGGGAGTGTTCTTCCGGTCGTACGTCGTGAAC
>CALMDF010000431.1 GCA_937864895.1 uncultured Holophagales bacterium
CTTCATCGTGAGCTGCTTCCTTCCCCAGCCGTTCCAGAAGGCCTGCTTGAAGAACCCGATGAAGCTCCCCTTGGTCCGGTGGTACACGATGGCGTCCGGGTCGTAGCCCAGCGTGAAGCCTTTGGAGACCGCCCTGAAGTTGAGGTCGATGTCCTCGGCTGTGATGAACCACTCGTCGAACCCCTGGACCGCCTTCATCTGGAGCGCGGGGTCGAGGCCGACGGACGTCTCCTTCATCCCGAGCGGGACGAGGAGGCGCTCCGCGAGGAGCTTGCCGTACGTCGTCCCGGCCCGCCGCTCGAGCGCGTGGCCGAGGAGGCCGTAGCCGACGTTCGAGTAGAGCCACGTCTCGCCCGGGTCTCGCGGGGGCTCGTACGAGGCGAGGAACTCGTAGAGGTGGGCGACGCCGTAGTCGGCGAACGGGTCCTTCGGGTCGGCCGGCCGGAAGGTCGTCGGCGTCCGGGGAAGACCCGAGGTGTGCGTCGCGAGCGTCGCAAGGGTGATCGCCCTGCCGTTCCTCTCCGGGACGCGCGTCCCGGCCGGCAGGTGCATCGCGACCGGGTCGTCGAGGGAGACCTCGCCTCGCGCCGCCATGTCGGCGAGGAGCGTCGCGGTGAAGGGCTTCGTGATCGAGCCGATCTCGAAGAGGGCGCGCTCGTCGAGAGGGACGGCGTTGCCCGAGGAGCCCGCGACGACGAACCGTCGCGTGCCGTCGGCCTCGAGGAGACCGACGACGACGCCGACGCCCCCGCCGCGCGCGAGGCGCTCGTCGAGCCGGCGCCGGATCTCGTCGTTCCCGGGGAAGAAGCCCTGGCCGAGGGCCGGGGCCGCGAGGAGCAGCGCTCCGAGGATTCCCGCGAGAACTGCCCTGGCCCGCATGCCGTGGCTCATTTCGCCGCCTCCCGGAACGGAGATACGCAGCCCGCGCTCATCCGGTTCCGGAGAGTGCGCGCAGTGCCGGACCGAAGACTATGGAAGCCCCCGGCGCGCCCGTGGAAGTCGAGGGAGGACACGTCGTCGCGGAGGCGGGTCCGGTTCGCAGCGCGGATCTTCTCGTCCTCGTTCCCGGCCTCGTCGTAGACGTCGCCGTTGAAGCGGGCGCCAATCGGGAAGAGCTTCTGCAGGATCAGGGCGTCCGAGACCCGCTCCAGGGATTCCATCCGGGGATCGGGCTTCCCCTTCGCGTCGAAGATCCGGCTCCCAGCCACCCTGAACGTCCTGCCCGAAGCGTTCAGAAGAGGGAGCGCCGGGTGGCCGTCGGAGCCCGCCCTCGCACGGTAGGACGATCCCTACGTTCCGTCGACGCAACATCCTACGTCTCCGCAGGACTGCGGCTCATTTCGCCACGCCCGTCCCCGCCCCATCTTGGGCCGCAACCCCGGGCGAATGAGATCGCGTTTCAGAGAGGAGACGCCGAGATGGAAGAGTGGATCACGGTGTGCCTCACCGTGGGTTCGATCGGGCCCGCAGGCCCGTGGCGTGCCGGACCGACACTCTTCGGTTTCGGCGAATCCGGGGGCCAGGGCCCGGCGTTTTCCGAAACCCCGGCTCCGACCCGACCCGGATGGAGCCCGTGCTCCATCGAGGTCCCCGGGCGGCTCCGCGGCCGGCCGCCCCCCGGCTGTACTGCCGCGGCCCGAGTGAGGTCGCTGGCGCACCGGAGCGGCCCGAAGGCTGTCGCCCGGAAGCTCGAAGCATAGGTAGTCAGGCTCGCATCGCACCCGGTGCACCGAAGCGGCAACCCGGGGTGTGGCAGAGCCTGTTCACGACTCGCACACGAAATCGTGTGCATGAACATCAGGAGAAACGAAGATGGAAAAGAACCTCGTGAAGAAAGCGAAAGCCCGTCCGGACGTGCTCGATCTCCATACCACCGGACGCGTTCTGAAGGCCTTCGCGACGGCCGTCCTCCTCGCCGCGTCGACCCTGGCGCCGACGGCTTCGGCGCAGACCAGCCCGTACCTCGAGAAGTACGTCGACGCCCTGCCCATGCCGTCGGTCATGGCCTACGACAGCAGGACGCCGACGCTGACCCGCTACACGGTCGACATGCGGCAGGTGACGCAGAAGCTCCATCGCGACCTGCCGGCCACCACCGTGTGGGGCTACGAGGGGGTCTACCCGGGGCCCACGTTCGAGACGTGGTACGGAGAGAACGTCGAGGTGACGTGGACCAACAGCCTGCCGACGACGCACCTCTTCAAGATCGACTACACGCTTCCCGACACGTCGCACGGCGACCCCGACGTCCGCACGGTCGTCCACCGGCACGGAGGGCTCCAGCCAGGCGAGTTCGACGGGGCTCCCGACGCCTGGTTCACACCGGGCCAGGCGGAGTTCGGCATGGTGCCGCCCGCCTACCGGACGAACGTCTATCGCTTCGAGAACCTGCAGGACCCGGCGACGCTCTGGTACCACGACCACGCTGCCGGCATCACGCGGCTCAACGTCTACGCCGGGCTCGCCGGCTTCTACCTCATCCGAAGCGACGAGGAGGACGCGCTCAACCTTCCCAGGGGAGACCGCGAGATTCCCATCGTCATCCAGGACCGCACCTTCAATGCCGACGGCTCCCTCTACTACCCGTCCGAGGGACGCTGGCCGAAGAACCACCCGGTCTGGGTCAAGCACTTCCACGGCGACACCGCGGTCGTCAACGGGAAGGTCTTCCCCTACCTCGAAGTGGACGCCGCCCGATACCGCTTCCGGCTCCTCAACGGCTGCAACGCACGGTTCCTCAACCTGAGGCTGAACAACGGGCAGTCGTTCCACCAGATCGGCACCGACACCGGTCTCCTGGCGTCGCCCGTGAAGATCGGCGGACTCGACATGGATCCGGGCGAGCGGGCCGACATCGTCATCGACTTCAGCGGGCGCCAGGGCCAGAGGATCCTCCTGGTCAACACCGAGGACAAGGACGGCCCCGACCTTCCCGAGATCATGGAATTCCGGGTCAGGAACACGACGGTCACCGACACGAGCTCGCTTCCGAGCACCCTGCGCAGCCTGCCGGCGCCGAACCCGGGCCTGGCGGTCGTGAGCCGCGACGTGACCATGGAACACGAGTCCGATGCGAGCGGGGACCCGATCACCTTCCTGCTCGACGGCAAGGAGCGGATGGAACCGGCCACCGAGATCGCCAGGGCCGGCACGTACGAAGTCTGGCGCATCGTCAACCTCCTCGACGAAACGCACCCGATCCACCTCCACATGTCCGACTTCCGGGTCCTCGACCGTCAATCGCTGGACAGCAAGGGGTACCACGAGGCCCTGATGGCCTGGCGCGAAGGAGCGGGGCCCAGGCCCGTCCTGGCGGACTTCCTGACCGGCCGGCGTCAGGGCCCGAAGAAGTTCGAGCTCGGCAACAAGGACACCGTCCAGGCCCACGCCGACAGCGTGACGCGCATTCTCGTCAGGTTCGGCGAGTACACGGGCGATTCCGTCTGGCACTGCCACATCCTGGAGCACGAGGACAACGACATGATGCGTCCCCTCATCGTGCTCCCGTAGCGCCCTGACCGCGCGCCCGCCGCTGATTGGGGACATCCCTTTCGTCGCCGCCGCGACCCGCGGCGGCGACGCTGCGTCCGGCCAGCGCGCCGGGAGCTCCTCGCCGCCAGCGTTCCCCGGAGGTGATGCCGATGACGAAGCTGAGGGTGGCGTCCTTCTCGATCTCGCTCGACGGGTTCGGGGCCGGTCCCGACCAGAGCCTCGAGAACCCGCTCGGGTTCGGCGGCGCCCAGCTCCACGCCTGGGCCTTCCCGACCCGGACGTTCCGCCGGATCGTCCTCGGCGCCGAAGACGGAACGACGGGCGTCGACGACGACTTCGTCGCGCGCGGGTTCGAGAATCTCGGGGCCTGGATCCTCGGCCGGAACATGTTCGGCCCGGTCCGCGGCCCCTGGCCCGACGAGAGCTGGCGAGGCTGGTGGGGCGAGGACCCGCCCTATCACGTCCCGGTCTTCGTCCTCACGCACCACGCGCGACCCCCGCTCGCAATGAGGGGCGGGACGACGTTCCATTTCGTGACGGGCGGCATCCACGAGGCGCTCGGGCGTGCGCAGGCGGCGGCGCAGGGCCGCGACGTCCGCGTCGGGGGCGGCCCGGCCACGATCCGGCAGTACCTGCGCGAAGGGCTCGTCGACGAGCTGCACCTCGCCATCGCCCCCGTCCTCCTCGGCACCGGCGAGCGGCTCTTCGGCGAGCTCGACCTCCGGGCCCTCGGATACGCCTGCACGCGTCACTTCGCGTCCGACCACGCGACGCACGTGATCCTGGAGCGATCGGCTCGCCCCTGAGCGGGGCCGACGGCGTGGAAGGGAGGCCCGCCATGCCGGTCATCCCGTCCGGAAACCGTATCGCGCGCTTCGCGTAGCAGGGGGGGAGAGACCTCCAACTTCCCCGGGGCCGGGGCCTTTCCCGGCCTCCCGCACACGCCCACTCCTGCGCCCTCGAGAGGAGCATCGTGATGAGTGCAGCTCGCCGCTTCTGGCCCTTGGCCTTCCTTCTTCTCGCCCTTCCCGCCGCGGCGGCCGACGAGGTCGCCGGCCTCCCCCTCCACGTCCAGCGTCTCGACCCGAAGACGGTCCGCGTCTGGGTAGGCGACCACGTCTCGACGACGAACGTCGTCGCCTTCGCCACGGCGATGGGGATCGTCGTCGTCGACACGACCGGCATCCCGAAGATCGACCGCGAGCTGAGAGGCGTGATCGCCCGCGAGCTCGGCCGCTCCGACTTCGCCATGCTGATCGACACGCACGAGCACGGCGACCACACCGGCGGGAACTCCGTCTACGCCGACACCGTCATCGTGGGCCACGAGCGATGCGCCGCCGGCATGCGGCGAAACCCCGCAGACCGCGAGCGGATCCTGGCGTGGCAGGCGCAGCACCTCGACGAGCTCGAGAAGGACCTCGCAAAGCATCCGGCGGGGAGCGCCGAGGCGAAGAAGGCCGCCGAGCAGCTCGCATTCGAGAGGCTCAGCCAGGAAGTCTGGCTGGCGAACGCGGAGCCCGTCGTCCCTACGAAGACGTTCTCCGACCGCCTGGCGATCGACATGGGCGACGCGACCTTCGAGCTCTCGTTCCTCGGCGGGATGCACTCGGCGAGCGACCTCGCGGTCTTCGTCCCCGAGCGAGGCATCCTGCTGACCGGCGACACGATGGCCGACCGCTGGCTCACCGACACACCCGGCTGCCTCGCTTCCTTCATGGCGCGCGAGGGGGTCCCGCACGACTTTCCGCTCCTCCTCGAGAACGGCAGACGCCTGCTCGCCCGGAAGGAGCGGATCCGGACGATTCTCCCCGGCCACTGGAACGGCGAGCTCTCCGTCGCAGGCTTCGAGGCCCGCCTGAAGTACGTCGAGGCGCTCTGGGACGGCGTCGGGCAGCTCGCAAAGGACGGACGACCCCTCGAGGAGGCGCACGCGGCGTTCCCGCTCGAGGCCC
>CALMDF010000432.1 GCA_937864895.1 uncultured Holophagales bacterium
ACGTACCGGAAGCGCCCCTCGGCCCGAAACGTCTCCACGACGTCCCCCAGGATCGCCTGGTCCTCCACGGGGGCCATCGCGTCGGGCCGGGCGAGGACGTTCGCCACGGGCACGACGACGACGGCCGCGTCGGGACGGGCCGCGGGTGCCGCCGCCGGCGCGGGGGGAGGCGCGGGGGCCTCCTGCCCGAGGAGGGGGGCGGCGACGAGGTAGAGGGCGGGGAGGAGCCGGAGAATCCGGAAGGGGCTGCGCGGGCGCATCGTGGGGATAATCCTCGCATGACCACGCCGCTCGCGCGCCGCGACCTCTTCGCCGTCTCGGGTTCCCTCGCCGCCTCGGCCCTCCTGCCGGGCGTCGCCGCCGCAGCGCCGCCGAAGGTCGCGGGGGCGACGGGCGCGACGCTCGACCTGAAACCGATGCTCCTGAAGCTGCGGCACACCTGGACGATCGCGCGCGGCTCCTCGGACGAGAAGAAGAACGGCCTCCTCTCCCTCACCTCCGCCGGGATCACCGGCTTCGGTGAGACCGCGGCGAACAAGCGCTACGGGCAGAGCTGGGAGACCGGCGAGGCGGCCTTCGCGAAGGTGAAGGCGGCGTGCGCCGGCCTCTCGCCGTGGGAGCACCTCGCCTGGCTCGAGCGGGCGGAAGAGGTCGCCGGGGGGGATTCCCAGGTCGTGGCGGCCCTCGACACGGCGCTCTGGGACTGGAAGGGGAAGGCGGTCGGGCAGCCGGTCTGGAAGCTCCTCGGCGTCCCGACCGGGCGGATGGCGCAGACGACCTTTTCCATCGGCATCGACACGCCCGAGGTGATGAAGGAGAAGGTGAAGGAGGCGGAGCCCTACCCCCTCCTCAAGGTGAAGGTGGGCCTCCCGGGCGACGAAACGAACGTCACGGCGATTCGCTCGGTGACGAAGAAGCCGATCCGCGTCGACGCCAACGAGGGGTGGGCGACCGCGGAGGAGGCGCTCGCGAAGATCGCCTGGCTGAAGACGATGGGGATCGAGTTCGTCGAGCAGCCGCTGCCGGTGGCGAAGAACGCGGAGATGAAGGCCGTGAAGGCGGGGTCGGTCCTCCCGCTCGTGGCGGACGAGTCGGTCCTCCACGTGAAGGACGTCCCTTCGCTCGTCGGCCTCTTCGACGGCGTGAACGCCAAGCTCGCCAAGTGCGGCGGCATCACGCGCGCCTACGAGCTCGCGGCCCTCGGGCGCGCCCTCGGCTTCAAGCTGATGCTCGGCTGCATGATCGAGTCGTCCCTCGGGATCGCCGCCGCCGTGGCGGTTGCGCCCCTCTACGACTGGCTCGACCTCGACGGCAACCTCCTCGTCGCGAACGACCCGTGGAAGGGGCTCGCGCTGAAGGACGGCCGATGGGACCTTCCTTCCGGGCCGGGGCTCGGGGTCGTCCCGGCCTGAGGCGTCAGCCTCGCCGGGGGGCGCCGTTCGCGGCCCCCCGGACCCCCCAGATCTGGAAAGGGACTACACCGTACACACAGGGGCTCCTAGTCCGTGGGGGCCGGGACGAACGGGCGGAGCTCCTCCGCCAGGACGAGGCCGCGCCTCACGACCTCGTTCCAGGGGAAGAGGACGCCGGGGTCGATCTTCCGGCCCGGCGCGACGTGCTCGTGCCCGGCGATGAACGGCGCCTCGAGCCCGAACTGCGCCGTCAGGACGCCGGCGAGCCTCGCGACGGTCTCGACCTGCGCGCGCGTGAAGGGAGTCCGGTTCCCGTCGCCCGTGATCTCGACGCCGACCGACGTCCGGTTCAGGACCGAGCGGCCGTGGAGGTACGAGGCGCCCGCGTGGAACGCCCGGTGCTCGAGCGAGACGAACTGGTAGAGCCGCCCGTCCCGCCCGACGAGGAAGTGCGACGAGACGAAGCTCGAGGGGTCGAGGAAGAGCGAGAGGCACGTTTCGTCGTCGTCCATCGCGGTGTGGTGGAGGACGAGCGAGGAGAGCGGCTCGATCTTCCGAGGGAGCCATCCCTGCCAGAAGGAGTTCGGCATCGGGACGAGGCAGGCGTCCGAGAGGTCCCCGCCCGCCCTCTCCCAGAGCTCCCAGAAGAGCCGGTCCGCGTCGCGGTAGACCCTCTCGAGGTGCGGGCCGCCCGCGCGCGCCTCGAGGGGCGTCAGCTCCACGCGCGGGAGCGCCGGCTGGCGGGGCCGCTCGCCGGAGAGGTCGATCGGGTCGCGGTCGGGGAGGTCCCGCGACCACTCGTCGACGACCTCCCTCGCGATCTCGCCCATGGCGTCGTTCGCCGCCAGGGAGCCGCCCGCGGGGATCCGGTCGGCGAAGATCGCGAAGACGAACGTCCCCTTCGGCGTCGTCAGGACCCCTGAGTCGGCCCTCACGCCGCTCATCGTCCCGGTCTTGCCCGCCCAGGAGCTGCCGGGCCGGGATGCGAGGAGGCGGGGAATCCGGTTCGCCGTCCGCGGGCTGGCAGCGAGGCGCATCGCGAGGCGGCTCGACTCCCTGTCGAGGAGCGTCCCCGTGGCGGCCCGCCGCCAGAGCTCCGCGGTGTCGCGCGGCGTCATCCGGCCGAGGGGCTCCCACGCCGCGATCTCTTCGGGCGAGCCGAGGTCCGGAATCCTCCCGACGAGCTCGATCCCGGCGAGGCCGAGCTCCGCCATCCGGCAGTTCACCGCCTCCTCGCCGAAGGAGTCGATGAAGTGGTTCGCCGAGGTGTTGTCCGAGAGCGCCATCATGAGGCGGAGGAGGTCCCTCTCCGTCGGCGCGAGCCAGGGGTCGAACTCGTCGAGGACGCCGGAGCCGGCGGCGACGGCGCGGGGGGGGACCGGCCACCTCTCGTAGAGCTCGAGAGAGCCCTCGCGGCTCCGCGCGAGCGCCTCGACGAGGAGCGCGAGCTTGACGATGCTCGCCCCCTCGAACGTCTCCGTGTCCCGCCACCGGAGCTCCCGTCCGCTCTCGACGTGGAGGGCGACGATCCCCATCCGGGCCCCGCTCTCTTCCGCGTGGCGCGCGACGCGGCGCGCGAGCGTCTCGAAACGCGGGAAGGTCCCGGGGCCGGGAGGCGGGGCCGACGTGCAGGAGGAGAGGAGGGGGGAGAGCGCAACGAGCGCGACGAGCGCCCCGGGGGGCCGGCGACTCAAGCCGCCGGCTCTCCGGCGGCCGGGGCGACGACGACGCGGTCTTTCCCGCCCGTCTTCGCCTCGTAGAGCGCGGCGTCGGCCCTGCGGACGAGCTCGTCGGGCGCGGAGGAGGCGGGCTTCTCGGTCGTCGCAACGCCGAGGCTGATCGTCACCCGGAGGCGGGTGGCGTCCGCGGCCTCGGCGGACACCGAGGCGCCGAGCCGCGGGAGGTCGAAGAAGGCGTCGGCCGCGACGGCGCGCCGCAGGCGCTCGGCCACGGCGGCCGCGCCGGCGAGGTCCGTCTCGGGCAGGAGCGCGAGGAACTCCTCGCCCCCCCAGCGCCCGACGAGGTCGCACGACCGGAGGACCGACCGCAGGACGAGCGCCGTCCGCCGGAGCATCTCGTCGCCCGTGTGGTGGCCGTGCTCGTCGTTGAAGACCGAGAAGTCGTCGATGTCGATCATGACGACCGAGAGAGGGGGCGAAGACCTGAGCTCCTCGACCTCGCCCCGCGCGAGCGCGAAGGCCCCCGAGCGGCGGCGCAACCTCTCCCACTCGCGCGAGAGGGCTTCCTCGGTGGCCCGCCGGTTCGGGAGGCCCGTGAGGAAGTCGGTCCTCGCGGAGGTCGCGAGAGTCGTCACGTCGTGGAAGACCGCGAGCTGGACGAGCCCCGTGGGGAGGTCGACGGCCCGGATCGCCATCTGGACCTCCCGTCTCCGGCCCCCCGGAAGGGCGATGGCGGTCTCGAGCGTCTCGGGCGAGGAGGCGCTGAGCATCCGCGCGAGCCGGGGGCGCTCCGGGATCGGGACCAGCTCGACGAGGAGCTTCCGCCCGACGAGCTCCTCGCTCGTCGACCCGGTGAGGCGAAGCGCGGCGTCGTTGGCGTGGACGACGAAGCCGTCGCGGAGCGTCACGATCGCCTGCCCGGCGTCGGAGAGGGCGTCCATGAGCGCGGTCTTCTCGAGGAGCTCGCCGCGGCGCCGGGCTTCGTCACGTCCCCGCTGGAGCGCCTGGCCCACCTGGGGGGCGAGCGTGCCGAGGATCTCGGCGTCGGCCCGGTCGTGCTCGGCTCCGCCCGACGCCCAGACGACGAGGGCGCCGAGATCGCTCCCGAGGGGGGCCCCGAGCCACGAGGTCCCGGGGACGCACGCCGCCCGGATGCGGCCGGCGGCGCGTTCCGCCTCCCAGTCCGACGGCCCGAGGCAGACGGGCGTCCCCTCCGCCAGGACGCGGCCGGCGACGGTCCAGAGGGCCTCGCGCTCGTTCTCTTCGAGCTCTTCGGGGGCCGAGTAGAGGAGGTCCACCCGCGCCGTCTCGGGGTCGATTCCGACGACGGCCAGGCACGGCGCGGGAAGGAGCCGGGCGAGGAGGGCGTGAGAGACGGGAAAGAGCTCGGCCGGCGCCGGCGATTCCCTGAGGGTCCTGAGGAGGGCGAGGAGGCAGTCGTGGAGGGCGGACGCGCGCCGCTCCTCCGTGACGTCCCGCGCGACGATCGCCAGGACGTTGCCGGCGGGCGTCACCGAGAGGGCGGAGAAGAACACGGAACCGTCGGCCCTCCGGTGCCTCACGACACCCCGGAACCCGTGGGCGAGGGGCTCGGGGAACGGCGCCGGGGCGCCGGGGCGCGCGACGACGAGGTCGCGGAGGAGGACGTCCCTGAGGGAGCCCGACGGGACGCCGTGGAGCGCGTGGAAGGGGGCGTTCGCCCAGGTGATGCGGCCCGAGAGGTCGGCGGTCGCGAGGGCGGCGCCCGCCGATTCGAAGGCGCGGGCCAGGACCTCTCCCTGGGCTCCGGTTCCGTTCGTCGAGGACATGCGTGGAAAGGATAAGACGTGCCGCGCGCGAACGGTTGCCTAGAATGGGGGCCTGGACGTTTCCGGGGCATCCCCTCTTCCTCCCGCAGGAAGGCTTGCGGCCCTCGACCTCTTCCGGGGGGCGACGGTCGCCGCGATGCTCTTCGTCAACAACCCGGGGAGCTGGGCCTTCGTCCTCGCGCCGTTCGGGCACGCCGAGTGGCACGGCTGCACGCCGACCGACCTCGTCTTCCCGTTCTTTCTCTTCATCGTCGGGACGGCGTCGGTCCTCTCTCTCGGCAAGCGCGCGACCGGGGGGGCGGCCCGGCGAGAGCTCGCACGGCACGCCCTGCGCCGGGGCGCGACGATCGTCCTCGTCGGCTGGGCGCTCTCGGCCTTCCCGTTCACGCTCCACCGGCTCCTCCACCTCCGGCTCCCGGGCGTCCTGCCGCGCATCGGCGTCGTCTATGCCCTCGGCGCGCTCCTGCTCCTCGCGGCGCCGGCGCGCGGGAAGGCGGCTTTCCTCGCGGCCTCCTCCGCGCTCCTCCTCGCCCTCCACACGGCG
>CALMDF010000433.1 GCA_937864895.1 uncultured Holophagales bacterium
GGCATTCCGGCGGGGACGGAGAGGTCCCCGCCGACCAGCCCGAGGGCGTAGAACCAGCGCTCCCCGACGCCGTTGACCTCGATGCCCGCCTGCGGACCGATCGAGAAGTTGTTCCCCTTGAACTCCACGAGGCCCGCCTCCTCGAGCCCCGGCGCCGGCACCAGCCAGCTCGTGTACTGGTAGTAGTGCGTTCCGTAGAAGTTGGCGTCGCGGCCGGTGAAGAGCCCCATCGTCTGTGTGCCGACCGAGCCGAGCCTCACGTTGAACCGGTTCCCGGAGCCGAACAGGCTCTGGAACTGCAACCAGGCCTTGACGGTGGCCCACGAGTCGGGCTCCGCGCCGCCGAAGTCCTTCTGCAGGAAGATCACGTCTCCGTAGAAGGTGACGTTCTCCCCCAGGTTGCCGGCCCACACCAGCTCGACCTCCTCGGGGAGGAGGAAGGTGAACGCGTCGGAGCGGGTGCCGTCGAGGTCGCCCTCCACCATGAAGCGGCTGATGAAGGAGAGGGGCGTGGTCGAGGGAATGTCGGTGGGCCAGAGCGCCTTCGGCCAGAGGCGCTTGTACGCCTCGTCGCCCATTTCGACCGGCTCGGTCTTCCGGTACCTCTCGTCGTCGACGAACCGGAAGCCCATCAGGCGGAACGACTCGCCGACGGCGTTCAGGCGCGGGTAGGCCTGGTGGCAGGTGGCGCAGCTCGTCTTGTAGCGACGGGCGAAGGCCGGCACTCCACGAGCCTCCCGCGCGGCCAGCGCGGCGATGCCGGCGAGCCCGAGGGTGACGATCCAGTAGCGGGCGGCATGCGAGAGTCTCATCGGTGCTCCCTCCTGAACGCGGGTGCGCGCCTCGGCGACCGGGCTACGCGGCAACGGCGCCATGTCAGAGGTCCCCCCTCCGAAACGCCGTAACCAAAAGGGGCCAGACCGCGATCGACGTGAAGAGCAGGAAGCCGGTGACCGAACCGCGGCCGAGGCGGAGCTCGGCCCGCGGGCGGAGCGCGCCGGAGTCGTCGAGCGGGCGCAGGGCGCGGACCGCTCCGGCCGCGAGCCCGGCCAGGAGACCGGCCGCCAGCGCCGCGTAGAGGGGGTAGCCGACGTAGCCCTCGGCGCGGGCGAGGAGGCAGAACGGGCAGTGGTGGGTCGGGGCCTCGTACCAGGCCGGCGCCACCCAGGAGACCACGGCGACGAGCGCCGCACCGGTGGTGGCGGCGGCGAGGCCGGCGTAGAGGTAGCCGCCGGGCGCTCCTGCCCTCTCGCAGGCGGAGGCGCTCCAGAACCGGCGGCCGCCGACGGCCAGCGTCGTGCCCAGCAGGGCGAAGAAGACGACCTGACCGGCGCGAGCGTCGACCGCGGCGAGCCGGGAGCCGAGGCCGTCGAACCCCGCGCGGAAGACGGTCGCGCAGCAGGAGGTCAGGACGTCGGGCGACAGCTCGGCGAAGTAGCGGAGCTGGATCGCCGCGTCCGCCACGAGGAGGCCCGCGACGCCGAGCAGGGAGAGGTGCTTGGCTCGGACCAGCCCGGGCGAGAGCGCCCCCCGGCTCTCCCGGTTCACCAGCCACCAGAGCCCCGCCAGAACCAGGGCCGCGACCTTGATCGCGAGCAGCGGGTAGCCGAAGCGGCCGGCGGCGAGCGTTCCCGCCGCGCACATGGCTCCGGCGAGGCGCCGGTGCAGGTCGTCGGCGACCCAGAGGAAGGCGAGCAAGGCGAGGAGCTGCACCCAGAGGACGCCGCCGAGGGTCGTCTCGACGAGGAGGAGACGGTGCTCGCGCGCCAGCTGCGCCTCGTCGGCGTCGCCGGGCCGGAAGCGCGAGAGGAGGCCGGCCGAGGTCGCCATGGCCGCCACGGCGATCCCCGCGAGGGCGACCGAGGCCACCGAGAGGGCGAGGACGGCCGGCGTCACGATCATCGCCGGCGCTCCTCGGCGGCCACGCGCCCCGCGCGCAGGTCGAAGACCCGGTCGAAGCGCGGCGACTCGCGCAGCAGGGGGTCGTGGCTCGCCACGATCACGGCCCTCCCCCCGCGGCGCTGCTCGTCGAGGAGGTCGAGAATCTCCTTCGATCCCTCCGGGTCGAGGTGCGCGGTGGGCTCGTCGGCGAGCAGGATCCGCGGATCCTGGAGAAGGGCCCGGGCGATGCCGACTCTCTGCCGCTCGCCTCCGGAGAGGCGTTCGACCGGTTCGCGGTCCCGGTCCGCGAGACCGACGAGGGCCAGCAACGCCCGGGCCCGGGGCTTCAGGTCCCCGTCCCAGGACGGATCCGGCAGGGCGGGGAGCATCACGTTGGCGAGCGCGCTCGCTCCGGGAATCAGCAGCGGGCTCTGGAAGACGAAGCCGACCGCCCGGCGCCTGAGCGGCGCCAGGCGGTCCTCGGAGAGACGCGTCAGCTCGCAGCCGTCGATGCGGATGCGCCCCCGGGTCGGGCGCTTCAGGGCGGCGATCAGCTGGAGGAGCGTGGTCTTTCCGGAGCCGCTCGGACCGCGCACGAGGCAGAGCGAGCCGGCGCCGACGGAGAGCGTGATGCCGTCGAGGGCCCGGATCGTCCCGCCAGCGGCCGAGACGAACTCCTTGCCGACCTCGACGAGCTCGACGAGGTCGTCGGCGGCGCGCCTGACGCCCCAGGGTCGCGGCACGGGGCGCAGCGCGGTTCCCACCCAGGAGGGCGGCGAGGACTCCTGCGGGACCCTGAGGGCTTCGCCCATCGCCTCTTCTCCTTCGCTATTGCAGCGACGACAGCAGCTCGAGCGTCACCTCGGACGAGCGGACGATCGAGCGCCCCTTGTGGTCCGCCGAGAAGCCCTCCGCCTCCTTGCGCGTCGGGAACGGCACGAGTTCGGCCCCCATCGGGCCGGTCACGTCGCTGCCGATCACGAACCAGGCCTTCTCGAACGGGATCGGCTTCAGGTCGTAGTAGCCGGTGACCCAGCCGGCCGCGACCGCCGGCGAGCCTTGCCCTTCGCCCTTCGGGCGGGTCAGGAGGAAGCGGAAAAGGCACTTGCTGCCGTCGAACCAGGCGATCGAGCCGTCCGCGAGGTGCAACTGCCCGATCCACGCCTCGTGGGGCGCCACGAGCATCCCGCAGCCCGGGCAGCGCTCCTTCGGGCCAGGGGCGCGCGGCCCGGAGGTGGCTCCCGCCAGGAGCAGGGCGCCGAACGCCGAGACGAGAAGCAGGGGGCCCAGGATGGAGATTCGGCCGGGTTTCGCTTTCATGCGCTCCCTCCACGGCCGTAACTTGTCCTGGCTCCGATCGGCGGCGACGGCCGGGAACCGCCGCTGACCTTCGGGTGTTGCCATCTTCATTAGCAAGATGCACGCCTCGTCCTCGATCGCGACACCCGCTCCTCGCCCAAAAATGGCAGAGGCGTCGCGGCGCGCCTCGAACTGCCAGCGGGACTGTCACTTGCGCGGGAAGGAGGGCGAGCGCCTCCGGAGCCGGAGGGGGTCCCGCAGGCCGGGCGCCCGCGGGACCATCCCTTTCAGCGGCTCATTGGCTGCCACGGGTGGCAGCCGGCACTAGCGGCACTGTCACGGTTAGCAGCCGCCTCTACCAGACTGCCACGCCCGGACCGCCGGGGGACGGGCGAAGACACGAAGTGGCCGGGGGCCCCTCGGGAGTCGTCCCCCCGGAGGGTCCCCGGCCACGAGAGAGGGTCGCGAGACGGCGTACCGAGGACTCGTTCGACCCTCGAAAGAACTCACCCGGGCGCCGGCCCGGTAGCCAGCCTCGGCCGGCCCCGGTCTAGTGCTCCACGAGCACCAGCTCGTCGAAGGGGTACCCGGTGACGAGCCAGGCCTCGCCGCCACCCTCCGGGTTGGTTCCCCAGCCGACGATCCGGGTGCCGTCCGCTCCGAAAGCGACACCAGTGGCCTCGTTGAGGATCCACTCCGAGCCCATGCCGTCCGGCTCGGCCACCCCGGTCTTGGTCAGGATGTACTCGAGGTCGTACATGTAGCCGATGAGGTCGTCCTCGATCACCGGGTTGCCGGTCCACACGAACGCCTCCGAGGCGTAGAGGATGCTCTTGCTCCTCCCGACGACGATCAGCTCGCCGACCGGAGACCCCGGCCGCCAGGCGACGGCGGTCGCCACCGAGTCATAGGTTTTCTTCGAGAGCCCGCCGAGCCCCTTGACCACCCAGAGGCCCGTGGTCGAGTCCACGAACCAGATGCAGGCCTGGGGACCCTTCGAGCTGTCGCTCCGGCCGACGATGATCGCCCCGTCCGGCGTCATCGCGTACGCCTC
>CALMDF010000434.1 GCA_937864895.1 uncultured Holophagales bacterium
GACGGCGCGCGAGGCGATCGACGTCATGACGAAGCTCGTCGACGAGTTCGGCTACGCCTCGACGGGCGAGTCGATCTCCATCGCCGACCCGAACGAGGCCTGGGTCCTCGAGATCATCGGCAAGGGGGAGAAGCAGAAGGGCGCCGTCTGGGTCGCCGTGAAGGTCCCGGACGGGACGATCTCGGCCCACGCGAACCAGCCCCGCATCCGGCAGTTCTCCCTGAACGACCCGAAGAACGTCCTCTTCTCGAAGGACGTCATCTCCTTCGCGCGCGAGAAGGGGTGGTTCGCGGGGAAGGACGAGGAGTTCTCCTTCGCCGACGCCTACGCGCCCCTCCGCGCCTCGACGCTGCGCAGCTGCGACGGCCGGGTCTGGAGCGTCTTCCGCCGCGCGGCGCCGTCCCTGAACCTCTCCTCGGACTGGATCCTGGCCGTGCCGGGGGCCAAGCCGATGCCCTGGGCGGTCAAGCCCGACAGGAAGCTGACGACGAAGGACGTCATGGAGCTCATGAGGGACCACTTCGAGGGGACCGAGCTCGACATGACGAAGGACATCGGCGCCGGGCCGTTCGTCCTGCCGTACCGCTGGCGGCCGATGGGCTTCAAGGTGGACGGCGTCGACTACGTGCACGAGCGGGCCATCTCCACGCAGCAGACGGGTTACTCCCTCGTCGCGCAGCTCCGGTCGTTCGTCCCGTCCCCGGTCGGCGGCGTCCTCTGGTTCGGTCTCGACGACACCTACTCGACCGTCTACACGCCGATGTACGCCTCCATCCGCGAGGTCCCGAAGAGCTTCGCGGTCGGCACGGCCGACTTCGGCTCCTTCTCGTGGGACTCCGCCTTCTGGGTCTTCAACTTCGTCTCGAACTTCGCCTACTCGCGGTACAGCGACATGATCCAGGACGTCCGCCGGGTCCAGGGAGAGCTCGAGGGGCGCTTCCTCGCCGAGCAGCCCGAGATCGAGAAGACGGCGCTGAAGCTGGCGGCCGACTCTCCCGCGGCGGCCCGCGACTACCTCACGAAGTACTCCGTGGCGGCGGGGGACGAGGTCGTCGCCCGGTGGAAGAAGCTCGGCGAGTTCCTGATGTGGAAGTACCTCGACGGGAACGTCCGGGACACGCAGGGGAACGTCACGCACCCGAGGTACCGCGACGACTGGTACAAGGCGATCGCGAAGGACGGGGGCGACCGCCTCAAGGCGCGGAGGCTCCCCGACGAGCCGAAGCGGCCCGAGTAGCCGCCGCGACACGGGAGACGATTCGGGCCGCCGGCACCTGCGAGGGCGCCGGCGGCCCTTTCACTTCGCGTAGATCGCGCGGACTCCGCCGAGCTCGAAGGTGTCCTTCGGGAACGGCGTGGGGTCGAACGCGAGCCGCCCCTCGTCGTCGAGCGGGACGACGTTCGCGGGGATGAGCGTTCCGCCGAGCCCGGTCCCCTTGCCGTCGAGCTCGAGCCGGAGGAGGCCGAGCTGGTCGCCGTAGCGCTTCGCACCGTCCCAGACGACGAACCGCATCTTCGTCAGGAGAAGGACGGTCCGCCCGCCGAGGGGGGACGGGAGGACGGAGGCTGCGTAGACCTCGCCGGCACCGAACTGCCGCGACCAGCCGCCGGGGAGGCGGTCGGGCGAGCCGGGCGAGAGCCGGAGCGTCCCGACCGGACCTGCGGCGAGCCGGGCGAAGACCGCGTCGGTCCCCTTCTCCGCCTGGAGCGCCGCGAGGGCGCGCCCCTCCTCCGGGGTCGTCCACCGGGCGACGTCGAAGACGAAGGTGCGCACGACCCCCGGCTCGGCCATCCCGGAGGGGACCGACGCCGCGAAGGCCCCGGGCGGCGCGCCTGCCGGGACGTCCGGCGAGGCGTGGAGCGCGAGCGCGAGAGCCGCGGCGACGACCGGTACCGTTCTCCCGACATTCATGGACGACCTCCTGTGCCGTTCGGAAGCAAGGCGGCTGCCGCGCTTTACGGCGCGGGTCGTTCCCTCCTGAGGACGGGCCGGCTCCGTCGCGAAACCCCGCACCGCCCCGCCCGTAGAAGAGACCGGGTGACAGCCCGCGGTTCCCTCCTCCTCCTGGCCGGGCTGGCCATCGTGGCCAGTCCGGCACTTTGTCGCCCGCCCTCCGCCGACGACCTGCGGGGGGACGGGATCCTGATTTCCCGGGCGACGGCCCCGATCGAGGTGGACGGCGACCTCGGCGACACGGGCTGGGACGGGGCGTCCCGGGTCGAGACCTTCTACGAGACGAACCCGGGAGACAACGTCCCGCCGAAGGTGAGGACGCTCGCCCGCCTCGCCTACGACGACCGGTTCCTCTACGTCTCCCTCGAGTGCGACGACCCGGAGCCGGGGAAGATCCGCGCCCCCTTCGCCCAGCGCGACGTCCTGGGGGGCGACACGGACTACGGCGGGATCATCCTTGACACGCGGAACGACGCCCGGACGGCGATCCTCTTCCTCGCGAACCCGCGCGGCGTCCAGTACGACGCCGTCTCGAACGACGGCGAGGAGGACTCCTCGCCCGACTTCTTCTGGGACGCCGCGGGGAGGATCACCGAGAAGGGCTGGACCCTCGAGATCCGGATCCCCTTCGCCCAGCTCCGCTACGGACGGAAGGACGTGCAGACCCGGGGGCGCCTCGTCTACCGCAACCGCCCGCGCGACTACCGCTACCAGATGTTCTCGGCGAAGCTCCCCCGGGGGCGGAACTGCTTCATCTGCTCCGAGAACGTCCTGACCGGCCTCGCGGGGCTCCCGCCCGGGGGGAACGTCGTCGCGGCCCCCTACGTCACGGCGACGCAGGAGACCCTTCCCCGCGAGGACGGCTCGGGGAGCGTGACCCGCCCGCTCGACCTCGAGGCCGGCCTCGACGTGAAGTGGACCCCGCACGCCGGGACGGCCGTCGACGCCACGCTGAACCCCGACTTCTCCCAGGTCGAGTCGGACACGGCCCTCGTCGGGGTGAACGAGCGCTTCGCCCTCTTCTACCCCGAGAAGCGGCCGTTCTTCCTCGAAGGGGTGGACCTCCTCTCGACCCCGATCAGCGCCGTCTACACCCGGACGATCACGGCCCCGCGGTGGGGAGTCCGCGGCACCGGCAAGATGAACGGCACGGCCTGGACCCTCCTCGTCTCGGACGACCGGGGGGGCGGGAGCGTCGTCATCCCCGGGCCGGAGGGATCCTCCTTCGCCGACCAGGACTTCCCGTCGCTGGCGATCGTCGGCCGCGTCCGGCAGGACTTCGGCCGGTCGTTCGGGTCGTTCCTCTTTACCGACCGCGAGGTGAAGGGGGGCGGGTCGAACCGGGTCGCGGGGCCGGACCTGCAGTGGCGTCCGACCGAGGCCGACACCGTCGCCGGGCAGTTCCTCGTCAGCCGCTCGGTCACCCCGAACCGCCCCGACCTCGCCGCTGAGTGGGACGGCCGGACGCTCACCGGGCACGCCGCCGAGCTCTGGTGGTCACATTCGACCGACACGGTCGACTGGTTCGGGATGTACAAGGACTTCGGCGACGACTTCCGCGCCGACCTCGGCTACGTCCCGCAGGTGGGTTACCGCGAGGGGTACGCGGAGGCGGGGTACACCTTCCGCCCGAAGGGCTTCTTCCGGCGGATCCGGACCTTCACCGAGGCGGGCTACGAGGCCGACCGGGAGGGTTCCCTTCTGACGCAGTTCGTCAACGCCGGGTTTGGTGCCGACGGCAAGGCCTCCTCGACCTTCAGGTTCTGGCTCCAGACGGCGAAGGTGCGGGCGGGGGAGACCCCCATCCCGCGGGACCGGCTGGCGTGGATCCTCCAGGTCTCCCCGTCCCGTTTCTTCGGAAGGATCGCCGTGCAGGGGGACTGGGGCGAGCAGGTCGACTACGTGGGCGAACGGCAGGGGCACGGCGGTCAGGTCCTCCTCTCCGCCATCGTCCGGCCGACGAACCACCTCCAGCTCGACCTCTCCGGGCAGCTCCGGCTCCTCGACGTCGCCCCGCGGGAAGGCGAACCCGAGGAGCGGCTCTTCACGGCGTACGTCGGGAGGCTGAAGGCGACCTACACCTTCACGGCCCGGAGCAGCCTGCGCCTCATCGGGCAGTACGTCGGGGCGACCTACGCGCCCGAGCTCTACCCCGACCCGGGCTCGGTCCCGGAGCGGGAAGGCTCGTTCTCCGCGTCGGCGCTCGTCCTCTACCGCCTCAACTGGCAGAGCGTCGTCTTCCTCGGCTACGGCGACAGCCGGGCGCTCTCGGAGGATGGGGGGCTCCCGCCGGCGGCCCGCCAGCTCTTCCTGAAAGTCTCCTACGCCTTCCAGGGATGAACCCGAGACCGTCTCCGTCGTAGACTTTCGACAGCGAATCCGGAATTTCCGACGTAGCCCGCGGCCCACCGGGGCCGGGGAGGTGGCCATGCTCGCCCGCGAAAGGCTCGCCAGGTGTCCGACGTGCAAGGGAACCGGGCTCGGAGGGCCGTGCGCGCGCTGCAGGTCGCTCGGGCGGATCCCGTTCCAGGGGAACGAGG
>CALMDF010000435.1 GCA_937864895.1 uncultured Holophagales bacterium
CGCTCTTCAACGCCGACGCGGTCGTCGAGGAGCAGCTCCGCCAGGGCAAGACGCTCGAGGACGCCCGGGCCGGCGGCTGCAGCGGGTGCGTGGAGGTGGGCGCCTTCGGCAAGGAGGCGTACATCCTGACGGGCTACTTCAACCTCGCGAAGGTCCTCGAGCTGGCGCTCCACGACGGCGTCGACCCGCGGACCGGCAGGCGCCTCGGGCCCGCGACCGGCGACGCCGCGTCGTTCGCCGCCTTCGACGACCTCTACCGCGCCTTCGAGGCGCAGCTCCTCCACCTCGTCGAGGTGAAGGTGCGCGGAAACCAGCTCATCGAGCGGCTCTACGCGACCCGGATGCCGGCCCCCTTCCTCTCGGTCCTCACGGACGACTGCATCGCGAAGGGGCGCGACTACAACGCGGGCGGCGCCCGCTACAACAACACCTTCATCCAGGCGGTCGGCATCGGCACCGTGACCGACGCCCTCGCTGCGATCCGCCGCCTCGTCTACGAGGAGCAGGCCCTCCCCCTCGCGGGGCTCGTCACCGCGCTCGACGCCGATTTCGAGGGGACCGAGCCCCTCCGGCAGCGCCTCGTCCACAGGATGCCGAAGTACGGAAACGACGACGACGCGGCCGACGACCTGATGGTCCGCGTCTTCCGGAGCGCCTTCGCGGCGATCGACGGGCGCCCCTCGGCCCGAGGCGGCACGTACCGCCTCGAGATGCTCCCGACGACCTGCCACGTCTACTTCGGCGAGGTCTGCGGCGCGACCCCCGACGGCCGCCGGGCCGGCAAGCCCCTCTCCGAGGGGATCTCGCCCGTCCAGGGAGCCGACCGCCGGGGCCCGACCGCGGTCTTCCGGTCGGCGGCGAAGATGGACCACGTGAAGACGGGAGGGACGCTCCTGAACATGAAGTTCGCGCCGTCCCTCCTCGCGGGCGAGGAAGGGGTGTCGAGGCTCGCCCAGCTCGTGAGGACCTACTTCCGCTGCGACGGCCACCACGTCCAGTTCAACGTCGTCTCCCGCGAGACGCTCGAGGCCGCGAAGGCCGACCCCGAGTCGCACCGCGGCCTCATCGTCCGCGTCGCCGGCTACAGCGACTACTTCTGCGACCTCTCGGACGCCCTGAAGGACGAGATCATCGCGAGGACCGAGCAGGTGGACCTCTGAGCGTAGAGTCGCCCCGTGGCGAATCGAGATGAGGGGGCGGCCTTCCCCCGCGACGTGAAGGGCCGTCCCGAAGCGCTCGTCACGGGCGCGACGGGATTCCTCGGCGGGCGCCTCGCGGCGGCGCTCGTGGCGCGCGGCTACCGGGTGAGGGCGCTCAGCCGCCGGACCTCCGGGCTCGACGCGCTCGAACGGCTCGGCGTAGAGGTCTTCCGGGGAGACCTCGCGGACGTCCCCTCGCTGGTCCGGGCCGCGAGCGGCGTTCCCCTCGTCTTCCACGCGGCCGGCCGCGTCTCGGACTGGGGCCCGCGCGAGGAGTTCCTCCGCGCGAACGCGGAAGGGACCCGGAACGTCGTCGCCGCCTGCCAGGAGGCGGGCGTCGGCCGGCTCGTCCACCTGAGCTCCCTCACCGTCCTGGGCCTGCCGCGGGACGGGCGGGTCGTCTCCGAAGAGACTCCGACCGCCTCCCCCGCCGGAGGCGATCACTACACCGAAAGCAAGCTCGCCGGCGAGCGGAGCGTGAGGGAGGCCCACGGACGGCGCGGCCTCTCGACGACGGTCGTCCGGCCCGGGGCGATCTGGGGGCCGGGCGACCCGAACGTCGTCCCGAGGATCGTCCGGCTCCTCCGGCGCGGCGCGATGCCCCTCGTCGGCGGCGGGCGGAACCTCCTCGGGCTCTCTCACGTCGAGAACCTCGTCCTCGGGCTCGTCCTGGCTGCCGAGGCTCCGGCGGCGGCGGGGCAGCTCTACCACGTGACGGACGGCGAGGAGATCACCGCCCGCGAGGCCCTCGACGCGATCGCCGACGCCCTGGGCGTCGGCCGGCCCCGCACGTCGCTCCCCCGCTGGGCGGTCCTCGGCGCCGCCGCGATCGTCGAAGCCGCGGCGGGCGCCCTGCGCCTCGAGCGCCCGCCGCCGGTCACCCGCTACGGCGTCCGATTCGTCTCGTGCCACGCGCGCTACGACCTCGGCAAGGCCCGGCGCGAGCTCGGCTACGAGCCCGTGGTCTCGTTCCGGCAGGGCGTCTCACGGCTCTTCGGGTGACCGGCCTGCGGCTCGCGGTACCATGGACTTCAGGCGACGGATGCCCCTGAAGATCAAAATCGAGAGCCTCGGAATTCACCTGCCCGAGAAGGTCCTGACGACCGAGGACCTTCTCTCGGTGTGCCGGAGCCGGCCGCGCGTTGACCTCGAAAAAGTCACCGGGATCGCGCAAAGGCGGGTCGCCGTGGACGAGTACGCGGCCGACCTCGCCGTCGGGGCCGCCCGCCGGGCCCTGGCGATGTCCCGCTACGCCGCCGAGGACCTCGACGCCGTCGTCTGCACGAGCATCTCGAAGCACCACCGTCCGGACGAGTTCAGCTTCGAGCCCGCGACGGCCGTTCTCGTGCGCAGGGCGATCGGGGCGAAGAAGGCGCTCGTCTTCGACGTCGTGAACGCCTGCGCGGGGCTCCTGAACGGGATCTGGGTCCTCCAGGGCCTGATCCGCTCGGGGGCGATCCGGCGGGGCATGGTCGTGAGCGGCGAGCAGAACATGCCGCTCGCCTGGACGGCGACGCGCGAGGTGCGCCACAGCCTCGACCGCCAGCTCGCCGCTCTGACCCTCGGCGACTGCGGCGCGGCCGTCATCGTCGACGCCTCGCCTGACGAGAAGCACGGGTTCCACTGGCTCGACCTCGTGACCGGGGCCCGGCACGACCACTTCTGCTACTCGAAGCCGTCGGCCCGCGGGAAGGGCGGCATCCTCATCACGAAGGCGCGGGGCCTCCAGATCGAGGGGAACCGGAACTTCCCCGCCTACCTCAAGCAGGCCCTCGACGGCACGGGGTGGGACCTCAACGACGTCCACCACATCATCCCCCACCAGGTCTCGACCCGCGCCATCCGGCAGGGGATCAGGGCCGTCGGGCGCTTCATGGGATGCGACCTGCCGGACGTCTTCCTCTGCCACGCCGAGACCTACGGCAACACGACGACGGCCAGCCACCTACTGGCGCTCCACGACTTCATGCTGAAGGGGCGGATCCGGTCCGGCCAGAACGTCCTCCTCGTGAGCGGGGCGTCGGGCATCGTCATCTCCCACGCCACGTTCACGCTGGACGACCTCCCGGAGCGCTACCTCTCCCACGTGAACGGGGGGGCCTGACGTGCGCCGCTGCCGCATCGAGAGCCTCGGCGTCAGCCTTCCGCGCCGCCGCCTCTTCAGGTGGGGCTCCCTGCAGCACGCCGTGGAGGCCGGGGATCGGTGCCTCGCGGCCTCGCGCTACAAGCCTTCCGACGTCCGCGTCCTCGTGAACGCGGGGGTCCACCGGGACGAGCACGTCTGCGAGCCGGCCATCGCCTGCTACGTCCAGAACGCCCTCGGGATCAACGTCGACTTCCACGGCCGGCGCACGCTCGCCTTCGACCTCCTGAACGGCGGCGTCGGGATGTTCAACGCCGCCCACCTCCTCACGGCGCAGATGCTCGCCGGGGAGATCCAGGTGGGGATGGTCGTGGCGAGCGAGGTGAACAGCGACCGCCGCCCCGACCCGGAATCGACGTTCGTTCCGAGCGGCGCGGCCCTCCTCCTCGACCTCTCGCCGCGAAACGGGGCGGGCTTCGGCACCTTCGTCTTCGAGACGCGCGAGGAGAACGCCGACCTCTACACGTCGGTCGTCTGCCTGAAGGAGCCGCGCGGGCGCCTCCTCCTGCGGCGCCGCGCCGAGCTCGAGGACGCCTACCTCGCCGGCGCCGCCGCCGCCGTGTCGGAAGCCCTCTCGAGGGACGGCCTAGGCCCTGCCGACATCGACCTCGTCGTCCCGGCCCAGGTTTCCCCGTCGTTCCTCGCGCGCCTTCCCGGCGCGATCGGCTTTCCCGCGGACAAGGTCGCCGACTTCACCGCCACGCTCCCCGACACGCTGACGACGTCGGTCTTCCTCGCGCTCGACCTCGCCCGCGCCGCCGGGACGCTCGCCCCCGGAAAGCGGGCGCTCCTCCTCGCGTGCGGCTCCGGCGTCACCGTCGCGGCCGTGACGTACAGGTTCTGATCCCTCTCGCCGCGCCGAAGGCCCGAGGCGGGGCGCGACGACGCGCCGGTTCCCCGTCCCGCGACTCCGCGCGGCGGCCCCCGGCCCTTGACAATATCGAAATGACGTCTCAATTTCGGGACGAAAATCCGGGATCGACAGGGGGTGTGCCGTGCCGAGCAAGGCTTTTCTGATGCTGGAGGGTATTCGTGGGGATGCCAGGACCGCTCCCTGGACCGGCTGGATCCCGATCGAGTCCGTCTCTTTCGATCCAAACGTACGAGGAGGCACGCAGAAGCCGGTCGTCGTCGCGACACTCGGGGGCCACTCTCCCCACGTCGCCGCGGCCGCCGCGAATGGGAGGTCGTTCGGAAAAGGCGCGATCGTCCTCGTCTCGGAAGGCCAGGCCTTCGCCGAGCTCGAGATGCCGAGCATCTTCATCTCCGGATACCGGGCCGGGAACGGACACGCGGGCCTTCCCGCCGAAGTGATCTCGCTCGACCCGGGCACGTTCAAGGCCACGTTCCACCAGAAGACCGCGATGGCGAACCCGTCGACGCTGCAGCGAGGCTGGCAGGTCGCCTGACAGGGGACGCGGGGCCGAGCGGACGACGATGGAAAGTGGAGCCGAAAGGCGGACTTGAACCGCCGACCTACTGATTACGAATCAGTTGCTCTACCAACTGAGCTACTTCGGCCCGAACCCTTCCAAAGACCGCGGCCACGCCGCGCGGGACGCGCATTCTAGGAGCGCCGCCCGTCGGCGGTCAAGCGCTCAGGGATCGACCCAGGGGAGCGACGGGAAGCAGAGCGGGCCGATCTTCCGCTCCAGCTCGTAGACGACGTTCTCCCGCGCGTCGATGGAGCGGTCCATCAGCTCCTTGCGGAGCGTGGAGTCGGGGACCCTGCGGATCGCCGCCTCGGCCTCGTCGAAGAGGGGCCAGGTGAGGGCGTGGAGCACCTCGTGGAACGCGTGGCGCCGGAGGGCGGCGAGCGACTCCTTCGACACGAGCTCGACGTCGAAGCTCACGATCCAGACCTTCCGGTCCTCGGTCCCGCGCAGGGAGCGCTCGATGTCGAGAAGGCCGAACTGATCGTGGACCTCGCCCGGCTGGACGACGAACTCGAGGTCGAGCTTCAGCCGCTTCTTCACGTACTCGAGGGCCTTCCGAACCCGAACTGCCTGTGTCCTCTTCACGACTTCCCCCCGTGGCGGGCCCATTCTGCCCGACACGGGGGCCCTTCGGGAACCCAATCGAAGGCACAGACAAAGGCATCCCTATCAGTAATTTACGAGACAATACCGGGCAAACGGAGGGACCGGGACGGCTACGGCAGGCGAACCCTCACGTCCGCCGCGCCCGCCGACCGGGCGGCTTCGGCCGGGACGAAGGAGAGGGCCCGGAGCCTGTCGGGGAGACCCCCGGGCTCGGAACCCGACCCGCCCGCGAGCCGGGTGACGTCGGTGACGCGTCCGGAGGAGTCGAGCTCGAGCCGGTAGGTCCCGTCGAACGGCCCGGCGAGGCTTTCGAGCCGCGCCGGGGCCTCGAGGCGCAGCACGCCGGAGGCTCTGCCCACGACCTCCACGGAACCCGTGGGCCGCACGGCCCCAAGGGCCTCGGGAGCGGCCGCGCGGAGGCGCTTCTCTTCCGCGCCGGCCGACTGCTGCATCGTCTCGGCCCGCGCGACGGACGCTTCGGCGGCGTCTCGCGAGACGGCGGCGGGAGGGGCGGGGGCGGCAGGCGGAGGCGCGTCGCGTTCGGGGGCGAACCCATCTTCTTCCTTCGCGCGGGCGGTCTCGGCCGCTGCGACGAGGACGGGTTCCTGGCGGCGAGCCGCCTTCGGCTCGGCGGCCCTGGCGGGAGCGGACGCGGGCGGGGCGGCGGAAGCCGCGGCGGCGTCCTTCATCGTCGCCGGGGGACCGCTGAAGAAGACGTTCACGCGGCCGTCGTCGACGGGGGCCTCGGCGACGGTCGCCGCCGGCCCGCCGGCCGAGGCATCCGGGTTCGGGGGCGACATGAGGGTGTGGGAGATCGTGACGGCGGCGATTCCGGCGGCGATGACGCCGATCGTGGCAGGCCGGAAGTAGAAGCCGAACCGGTGGAGCGAGGCCGCGAAGCCCTTGGTGTCCTCCTCGAGCTGCCCGTTGATCCGGGTCGCGATCGCGAAGGGGGTCTCCAGCTCCGGGAGGGCCTCGAGGCGGCCGACGACGCGGGCCATCGCCTCGTAGCGGGCGCGGGCGGCCGGGTCCGCGGCGATGAGGCTCTGCAGCTCGCGCTCCTCCTCTCCGGGAAGGTCGCCGTCGAGGGAACGCGAGATCAGGAGGTCGAGGTCGCCCGTCACGAGGAGACGGGGCTGGGGGTTGGCGCTCACGACAGCTCCTCCACGAGGGCGGCCCGACCGCGGGCGATCCGGCTCCTCACCGTCCCGATCGGGACCTTCAGCACGCGGGCGATGTCGTCGTAGGAGAGCCCCTCGAGGTCGCGCAGGATCACCGCGTGCCGGAATTCCTCGGGGAGATTCCGGATCGCCTTCCTGAGGGCCGCCCGCTGCTCGACGGCGACGGCCTGCTCCTCGGGCGAGGCGGACGGGTCGGGCGCCTCGTCTCCGGGCCACGGCTGGTCGTCCTCGGCGTTCGCGCGGGGAGTGGCGAAGACCTTTCGCATCCTCGCGAGGGTCCCCTGCCGGGCTCTCGCGCGATTGAGGGCGATCGTGTAGAGCCAGGTCTTCAGCGAGGCTTCGCCCCGGAACGATCCGAGGCCGCGGAAGGCCCTGAGAAACGTCTCCTGGACGACCTCCTCGGCCTCCCAGGGGCCGACGAGGCGGGCGGCCAGGGAGAAGACCATCCCGGAATAGTGCCTGACGATCTGGTCGAATCCGGTCGGGTCACCCCCGAGGAATCGGGCGACGGCTTTTTCGTCTCCGGGCCACTCGCGGCCCTCGCTGTGGGAGTGAACCGGCATGATCACGCCGGGGATTCTCCCACGGTGACCCTGCGCCGGCCCGGGCTGGAAGGCGAGGATGCGAGCCGTCACGGAAGAGTCTCCACGCTCCTTAAAACTCCGGGGAGAGGCGGGAAGTTCCCGGTTCAGCGTTTTCCGAGGAGCCTCTGGGCCGCCGCCTCGTGGCGGAACCGGAACATCCGCCTCAGGTCGGGCCTGACGAGCGCGAGGTCGACGAGGCGGCCGCCCGCGAGGGCGAAGGGGACCTCGTAGTCCACCCGGTCGACGAGCGCCCCCTCCTCGAAGACGTGCTCGTGCCGCCAGCGGGAGAAGGGCCCCTTCACCTGGACGTCCACGAACCGGTAGGGGGGCTCCCACTCCTCGATCCGCGAGACCCAGCGGATGGGGACGCCGAAAGGGGCGACCTCGATGACGACCAGGGCCCCGTCCTCGATCTTCTCCGGGCGCTCGACGACCCGGACCTTCTTCCGGGGAGGCGAGAGCCACTCGAGGACGCGAGGGTCGGCGTGGAACGCGGCGATCGCCTCGCGAGGCACGCCGGGCAGGTCGAGGCGGAATTCCAGGATGGGCACGGAGCGCCGTTCGTCAGTTCGCCGGGGGCTCGGGGGTCGGCGTCGGCACCGGCGTCGGCAGGGGCGGGAGCGGCGGAACGACGATCACCCGGGTCGTCGGGGCCCGTGCGGTCAGGAGGAACCCCGGGGCGCCCATGCCGCGCGTCGCGGCGGAAGCGGCGTCGTTCCCGATGGCGAAGGGCAGCGGCGCCGGAGGGGGCGCTTCTCCGATGGTCAGGAGGTCTCCGTCGCCGAACGAGAGGATCTTCCTTGCCCTCGCGTCGGGCGCCTCGCCCCCCTCCGGGATCGGCTCGGCGTAGCCGAAGACGTCGATGGCCTCCTTCAGGCCGATGAGCTTCGGGGTGTTCACGAGGGAGGCTCCCGCCACGACGAACGGCACGTTGCTCTTCGCCACGACCTTCCCGCCCAGGCTCGCCTCGACGAAGCCGCTGGCCGCACCGTCCGGGACGATGAAGCTGGGGCGCTTTCCCGGCTCGACGAGGAGCGGGACGGCCCGTCCGCCGAAGCGGACGACGGCGCCCTTCGGGAAGGGGCTCGTGATCGTGACGCGCGTCCCCATCGTGCCCACCCTCGGCTCGAACTCCAGGGACGCCTCCTGAGCGGCGGCGGGAATCGCGATCGCGAGGACGACCGCGAAGGCGAGGACCTTCATGCGACTCACATTAGCCCTACGCTCGAAGCCCCGCAACAGACGTGAGACGATTCCGGCCTCATGTCGCGGCGGAGCCGACGGGGGTGAAGGAGCTGCCGATGGCCCTCCTCGCGGGCTTTGCCGTTGGCCTCTTCGGGGCGATCCCGCCGGGCCCCGTGAACGTCAACGTCATCCGGAAGGCCTCGCGCAACGAGACGCGCGAGGCGCTCCGCGTGGCGCTCGGCGCCGCGCTCGTCGACACGGCGATCTGCGCCTTCGTCACGATGGGATTCGGCTGGGTCCTGGAGAGAGTCGTCACGAACCCCTGGACCCGCCTCGGCCTCGCCCTCTTCCTGCTGGCAGGGGGGCTGAAGATCCTGGTCTTCGACCGGAAGAAGGACGCCGGGAGGAACGGCGCGCCGCCCGGGCTGACGACGACCCCGAAGGAGGTCTCGGGGTTCCGGTTCCCGCTCCTCGTCGGGGTCCTCCAGGGCGCCGCGAACCCGGCC
>CALMDF010000436.1 GCA_937864895.1 uncultured Holophagales bacterium
AACGTGCCGATCAGCTCCCCCGCCGCCGCCGCCTCCGCCATCGCCGCCCGGAGCGTCGCGTCGAAGGCGTCGAAGTCGAGGTCGAGCTCCACGAGGACGAGCTCCCGGCCGCGCTTCGCCGACTCCCCGACCCTGTGACGCTCGTAGTCGGAGAGGTAGCCGTCGATGTCGCCCGGAAGAGCGGGGGCCGCCGCAGGGCCCTCTGACCGCGCCGCATCGACGGCGCGGGCGAGGCGGAGGTGGAGGGGCTCATCGAGTGCCGGCGACTCCTCTCCCCCGGCGACCCGGGAGACCAGCGAACCGATCGCCGAGAGGCCGTCCCGCACCGCGGCGCGCGCGGCCGGCGACGGGGCGATGCGCCCCATCCGGAGGTCGTCCAGGAGCGCTTCCAGGGCGTGCGCGGCGTCCGCGATTCCCTCGAATCCGACCATCGCCGCCACCCCCTTCAGCGAGTGGACGGAGCGGAAGAGCGCGTTCACCGCCCCCGGGTTCGGGTCGTCCCCCTGGTCGTCGAGGGAGTCGATGCACGAGCCGGACTCCTCGAGGAGCGACCCCGCCTCGTTCAGGAACTCGTCGGCGAGACTGTCGCCGAAGCGCTTCCGGGGGGTCACGTCGTCTCCCGGGTCCGGGCCTCGAGGGCCTCCGCGAGGACCCTGTCGAACGTCTCGGCGTCGAAGGGCTTTCCGAGGTAGCCGTCGGCTCCGGCCTTCCGGGCCCGGGCCGCATCCTCCGCGTCCCGCTCGGTCGACACGGCGACGACCGGAAGCCGGCTCTGCTCGGGCCGCGAGCGGATCATGCGGATCAGCTCGAGACCGGAGAGAGTCGGCATGTTGACGTCCGTCAGGACGAGGTCGAAAGAAGTCCTCGGCAGTTCCCTGAGCGCCTCGAAGCCGTTCTCCGCCTCGACGACCTCGATCTCCCTGCCGGTCTTCCTCGCCCAGCGATCGAGAGCCTGGCGGATCAGCATCCGCGCGGGACCGGAGTCGTCGACGACGAGAACGTGCCGACGGACCCGGTCCTGGCTCGTCACGGGCGCTCCGCCCCCGGAGAAAGGTCGACGGCTTCGACGACCCTGAGGCGCGGCCGGGCGAAGAGGCCGTCCCGGGCCCTGAGGGCGAGGGCCGGGCCCCGCGAGAGGACCGTCAGCCCGAACCCGTCCGGCGGGGCTTCCGGGAGGGCGAGGTGCCGGGCGGTGACCGTGTTCGCGAGGCCGCCGGGGTCGGACGGAACCCATCCCAGTCCCGGCACGAAGACCTCGATCCAGCGGTGGCGGACCCCGCTGATCCCTTCGTTGAACAGCTCCTGCGTGTTTCCCGTCAGCTCGCTCGGCTCCCGGGCCGTCAGGATTCCGGTCACCTGCCTCGCGGGGATGCCTCCCCGGCGAAGGAGGTCTGCCGCGAGGAGCGAGCGGCCGACGCACGATCCGCGGCGGCTGCGATGGCACGACACGGCGCTCTCCTCCAGGAGGCTGGGGAGCTCGTAGCGAATCCGCTTCGCGACCCACGAGACGACGCGCTCCACGGCCTCGAGCTGGGTGACGGCACCCCTGAGGAGCATCCTCGAGAGGTCTTCCAGCTCGTCGTCGGCGGGGAGCGGTTCGGTCAGAAGGACCCGGGCCTCGGCGGGAAGCGGGCGGGGGTCGACGGGAAAGGGAGCCGTGTCGCGGAGGGGCGACGCGTCCACCTCGACCGTCGCCACCAGCGACCGCCCGTCGGGCGATGAGAGGGCGACGCGGTACCCGGGTCCCTCCACCGGGCGGACGGACTTCCACGGTTCCGGCCCTTCCACCAGGTATCGGGCCGTCTCCACCTCGCGCGGACGCGGCGCCGCCCCCATCCCGAGACCCGGGAGGAGGACGAGCGCGAGCGCCAGCGCGCGGGTCATCGGCTTCCCGCCGGCGCCGCCCTGGGCCGTCGCGGCGAGGGCGCCTCCCGCGGTCCGAAGAGAGTTCGGCGGATGCCGTCCAGGACGCCGTTGATGAAGGGCGCCGAGGACGGGGTCGAGAACTTCTTGGCGATCTCCACGGCCTCGTCGATGACGACGGGGTCCGGGGTCTCGTCCTCGTGGATCAGCTCGTAGAGGGCCACGCGCAGGAGGTTCCGGTCCACGGCGGGCATCCGGCCGAGCCTCCAGTGCTCCGACTGCTTTCCGAGCCTCTCGTCGAGCTCCGGGAGGCGCGCGATCGTCCCGAGGACGAGCCGCGAGGCGTATTCCTGGACGTCGGGAGTCGCGCTCACGTACTCGTCGGTCCGGGCGAACATCTCTTCCGGCTCCGTGCCGGCGATGTCACGCTGGTAGAGGAGCTGGAGCGCAAGCTCCCGGGCCCGACGCCTCCGGCCGCTCATGGCGACCCCTACCGGGCCGGCGAGGCCGCTCGCAGTCGCGCGCGGAGATCCGCCAGCTCGACGGCCGCCGTCGCCGCCTCGAAGCCCTTGTTGCCGCCCTTGGCGCCCGATCGTTCCAGCGCCTGCTCGAGCGAATCGCACGTGAGGACGCCGAAAGTGATCGGAATGTCGAGCTCGAGACCGACCTGGAAGGTCCCCTTGGCGACCTCGGTCGCCACGTAGTCGAAGTGCGGCGTTCCGCCCCGGATCACGGCACCCAGCGCCACGAGGGCGTCGAAGCCACCGAGCTTTGCGAGGTCGCGCAGCGCGAGCGGGATCTCCCAGGAGCCGGGCACCTTCACGACGGTCACGGCGTTCTCGGCCGCACCGAGACGCCGGAAGGCGTCGAGGGCCCCGTCGAGGAGGCGGGAAACGACGATGTCGTTGGTCCGGGAGGCGACGATGCCGAACCGCCGCCCGTCGGCGCGTAGCTGACCCTCGAGCACGTTCATGACCGCCTCAGTCTAGCAGAGAGAGGCGCCCGGACCCACGGACGGATCCGCCTCCGCCGCCGGGGTTTCCGGCCCCGCGGAGGCGCCCGGCGAGCGTTTCCGAGAGGGGGCCGCCGAAGCTCTCGGCGTAACGTTCCAGGAGCTCCTCGAGCGTCCAGCGTTTCGCCTGCGGGCCGAGCGTTTCGAGGCAGAGAACGGCCGCGACGGCTCCGATCCGGCCGGCCTCTTCCCACGGGAGCCCCCGGAGGCGCGAGGCGACGAGGCCCGAGCGGAAGGCGTCCCCGACCCCGGTCGGGTCGATGGCCGCGCTCCGGAGCCTCGCGGGGGGGATCCGGACCGCCCGCGCCCCGCCCGGCTCGTCCGAAGAGCCGCCTCGAAGGGCGATCGTCGCGCCTTCCTCGCCGCGCGTGATGACGAGGACAGGCACCTTCGCCGCCAGCTCGGCCTCGGACAGCCCCGTCTTCTTCTCGATGATCCCGAACTCGTACTCGTTCCCGATGAGCATCGCCGCGCCGTCGAGGCCGTCCATCAGGTCGGCTCCGTCGAGGCGCGCCACCTGCTGGCTCGGGTCGTAGACCCAGGGAATCCCCAGCTCGCGGCACTCGTTCGCGTGCTGCCGCATCGCTGCCGGGTCGCTCGGGCAGATGAGGGCGAGGGCGACCGATCCCGGCGCGAAGGACCGGAACGTCAGCTCCGACGCCCGCGCCATCGCGCCGGCGTAGAAGGTGGCGATCTGGTTCTGCTCCTCGTCGGTCGAGACGAAGAACGACGCCGTGAAGACGTCGTCGCAGAGCTTCATGTCCGAGACGTCGCAGCCCTGCTCGCCGAGCCAGGCGCGGTAGTCGGCGGCGTCCTGCCCCGCCGTGGCGAAGATCGACGGTGTGACGCCGAAGAGGGCGAGGCCGTAGGCGATGTTCGGCGCCACGCCGCCCCGCACGCGCCGCATCTCGTCCACGAGGAAAGACACCGAGAGGCGGTGCATCCGGTCGGGGACGACGACGTCCTGGAACTTCCCGGGGAACCTCATCAGGTAGTCGAACGCCACCGAGCCGGTGACGACGACCTTCGAGCCGACGTTCATTTCCAGTACCTTTCCATGAGGAGCGCGAGGCGCTCGCGGGCGGGGGCCGGGATCTTCCCGGGGTCGGAGAGGACCGCGAAGCGCATCGCGCCGTCGCAGTCGGGCGGGCGATCGGGGTCGAGCGAGGAGACGGCTCTCGCGAGCACCCGGCCGGCGGTCTCGGCGTTCTGCCGGAGCACGGCGAGGACGGCCTCCACCGTGACCGGGGCTTCCTCCTCGTGCCAGCAGTCGTAGTCGGTCACGAGGCACATCGTGGCGTAGTCGATCTCCGCCTCGCGGCAGAGCTTCGCCTCGGTGGCGTTCGTCATCCCGATGACGTCCACCCCCCAAGAGCGGTAAAGGCGCGACTCTGCGAGCGTCGAGAACTGCGGCCCCTCCATGCAGAGGTAGGTCCCGCCCCGGTGCGCCGCCGCGCCCGTTCCGGCGGCCGCCGCCTCGAGGACGCCGAGGAGGTGCGCGGAGACGGGGTGCGAGAACGACACGTGGGCCACGCACCCGTCGCCGAAAAACGTCGAGCGGCGGCCCTTCGTGAGGTCGAGGAACTGGTCGGCCAGAACGATGTCCGTCGGCCTGTAGGCGAGCTTCATCGATCCGCAGGCCGAGGAGGAGACGAGGTAGGAGCAGCCCAGCTTCCGGAAGCCCCAGACGTTCGCCCGGTAGTTCACCTCGGACGGGAGGACGCGGTGCCCCCGCCCGTGGCGGGCGAGAAATGCCACGGGGACGCCCGAGAGCTCGCCGAGGACGAACGCGTCGGAGGGATCGCCGAACGGCGTCGCGACCGTCTCCTCCCCCGTGACGACGAGCCCGGGGAGCGAGTAGAGGCCGGAGCCGCCGACGAGGCCGATCCGTTTCGTCAACCGAGCCTCCGCCGGACTTCCTCCTGGACGTCGAGGGCGAGCTTGAGCGCCGCGCGCCCGGCCTCCCCGGAGACGGCGGGCTCCGTCCGCGTGCGGCAGGCCTCCAGGAACGCGCCATCCTCGGCGGTGAGGGGGTCGGCCGGGACGACGTCCACGGGCCACTCCATGATCCGGGGCGGCCCGCTCAGGCGGTCGAGGCGGTAGGCCTTCACGTCCCGGGCCTGCGTGTCGATGGAGAAGTACCAGTCGGGCTGGAAGAAGCGGAACTTCCGGGTCTTCTCCGTCGAGACGCGCGAGGCGGTGAGGTTCGCGACGCAGCCCCCCTCGAACTCGATTCGGATCGAGGCGATGTCGACCTTCTTCGAGAGGATCGGCACGCCGACGGCGTGGATCGCCGTCACCGGCTTCTTGACGATCTCGAGCGCGATGTCGAGGTCGTGGACGAGGAGGTCGAGGACGACGTCCACGTCGAGGGCGCGGGGGACGAAGACGCCGAGGCGGTGCGCCTCGATGAACTTCGGCTCCGTGACGAGCGGGAGGACGGCGACGACCGCCGGGTTGAAGCGCTCGATGTGCCCCACCTGGAGGACCCGCCCGTTCCCGCGGGCGACCGCGATGAGGCGATCGGCCTCCTCGAGGGTCACCGTCATCGGCTTCTCGACCATCACGTCGGCGCCCCCCGCGAGGAGTTCCTCGGCGACCTCGGCGTGGGTCGACGTCGGCGTCGCGACGACGACGGCGGTGGCGCCCCGGTCGAGCAGCTCCCTGACGGAGCGGCAGCGGACGAGGCCGGAGGCGCCGTGCTTCGCCTCGATCTCGGCGGCGGCGTCGTCGCTGGCCTCCACGAACCCGACGGGCTCTGAGGCGGGAAGCTCGGTGAGGATGCGGGCGTGGTGGCGCCCGAGGTAGCCGCAGCCGGCGATGCCGGTCCTGATCTTTTCGGACATCAAACCCGGGAGTTTAGCGGAGCCGGGGCCCCGGAACGAGACCGGGGAGCTCGGCGAGCCGTTCGATGCGGCCTCCGCGACCGTGGCCGAGCCCCACGAACCGTACGGGCGCCGCGGCCGCGGCCTGCTCGTCGAAGCGCGAGTCCCCGACGAAGAGGCACTCCTCGAGAGGTGTCCCGACGCGGCTGGCCGCGAGCCGGACTACGGCCGGGTCGGGCTTCCCCGCTCCCGCCTCGTCGGCGGAGGCCGTCGCGTCGAGGAGGGGAAGGAGCCCGTGCAGGTCCAGGACCCGGCGGGCGAGGGGCGCGGTCGTGTTCGTCGCGAGCGCGGTCCGGATTCCCCGCCGCCGGAGCTCCGAGAGAACTTCCCTCGCCTCGGGGTTCGGGCGGATCTCCCCGAGGTGCTCCTCGAAGAGGCGGGCGTACGCCGCCTCGATCTCCGCCACGGTCCGTTCCGGCATGTAGGCGGCCCGGTCGGCCGCGGCCCCGTTTCCGTAGATCGAGTCGAACTCGGCCCGGGCGACGGGCTCGTGGCCGAAGTGGACGAGCGTCCGGTTGTAGACCCTGAACCAGGCGTCCTCCGAGAAGACGAGGACGCCGTCCATGTCGAAGAGGACGGCGCGGACGGGAGAGACCAACGGCACCTCCGGGCCGCGGATCATCGCAGAGCGGCCCGGAGGTCCTTCCGCCGGCCGCGCCGGCTGCTGCGCCGTCAGCGCTTCTGCGTCGCCCGGGGGATGCGAAGCGGCGAGGGCGGGTCCTTCCGGGCGCGGGCCTGCTCGCTGCCGGGCTGATGCATGAAGTAGATGAAGTCCGGCGGCCAGTCGTCGAAGATCGACGCCGGGCTCCTCTTCTCGGTGACGAAGAACTCGACGGCCGGCTCCCTCGTGAGGGCGTAGCCGGGCGTGAGGACGTTCTGGTAGCCCGGCTCGCCGGAGAGGTTCGTCTTCAGGAACGCGATCATGTACTTCGTGGTCAGGCGATGCGCCTCGCCGGACGGCAGGTAACCGTCGCAGAGCACCGACCTCAGGAAGGCGGCTTCCTCGGCGCTGATGATGCCCTTGTCCTCGAGGACCCCGAGAGACTCGCAGGCATCGCTGAAGCTCTGGTGGTTCGTGTCGAAGACGTCCGCCCGGTACGCCGGCCTTCCGGAGAAGGCGGCGTGCTGACGGGCCTGCCACGACGCGAAGGGCGGATCGAGCGCGAGCTCGGTCCACTCCTCGCCGATTCCGAGAGCGGGGACTTCCACCCGGGCCAGCTCGTCGAAGTGGAGGACCTGGTTGGATCCGTCGAGGGGGACGATCGCCCGGATCCGGGGGTCTGCCGCCGACGGGGAGCACGTCCACGCGGGCGGATCCTCGGGGAAGTAGCCGTAGAGGGTGTCGCAGACGCTGTCGTCGCCCGCCGCCAGGGTCATCGATGCGTAGCCGCCGAGAGACCAGCCGGAGGCGGCGACCTCGTCGGGCCGGATCGTCCCGGAGAGGAGGTGCCCGCTGCCGCCCTCGTTCTTGGCGAGGAGGTCCGTCAGGACGAACGAGGCGTCCCGGGGACGGTTCCAGGAGGCGACCGCGAGGTGGTCGAAGGGCTCCCACGCCCACCACCAGTCGCCGTAGTGATACATCACCGCCACGACGAACCCGTGGCTCGCGAGGCGCGTACCGACGGACATGTGCCACCAGGCCGGTGCCCCCCACCCGGGCGAGAAGACGACGAGCGGGAACGGACGGCCCGCGGACGGCGGCGGTTCCTGCCAGGCCCGGTCGATGCCGTACTTCTCCCAGTCGGACGACACCGTGTCGGGGGCGTAGCCGTAGAGGATGTCGAGCGGGTAGACGGCCTCGGGCGTCGCCCCGGTCACGTCCGCCGCGTCGACCGGGTACCAGACCTCCACCGGGATCGGTCGAAACTCGAAGTCCGGAGCGCCCGACCGGCCCGGGTCGCTCAGGACGAAGCTCGTGTGCCCGGCCAGGAAAGGCCCGGGCGCCCCCGGGTCCGGAACGGGCGGGCCAGCCAGGGCGGGCAGCGCCCCGAGCGAGAGGATGACGAGGGCTGCGACGAAGGACCGAACCGGGACTCCTTTCACTCTGCACCTCCGTTATGTCCGTGAACAGGCTTGCGGGAGCGATCGCGCAGGAACCGGCCCGAGGGGTTCCATCGATCGGCCTGGCAGAGACCTCCCCCCCCGGCGTCACGACCCCGAGACCGAAGCAGGGCTGTCCGTTGCCTCCTCGTTCACAAGGTGGCATTCGGGTGCAGCGGGTGCAACCGCGCGTATCTTGGATTTTCATTGGACCTCGGCGGGACTCGACCCGCTTCCCTTCCCTGCCCGGCCCGCTCCTGTCGGCCCGCTCCTTGCTTCGGGGTGTTGCGGCCGGTAACCTCCGGGGCCTCTATGGAAGCCCGCGACTACAAGTCCACGCTCCAACTCCCCACGACCACCTTCCCGATGAAGGCGGACCTCCCGAAACGGGAGCCGGAGCGGCTGGCCCGCTGGCTCGACACCGGCCTCTACGAGAAGGTCCTCGAGGTCCGGCGCGCCGCCGGCGCCCCGCGCTACGTCCTCCACGACGGGCCGCCCTACGCCAACGGCCACATCCACATCGGCACGGCGCTCAACAAGATCCTGAAGGACATCGTCGTCCGCTCGAAGACGATGGCCGGCTTCGAGGCGCCGTACGTTCCCGGCTGGGACTGCCACGGCCTCCCCATCGAGCTCAAGGTCGACAAGGAGCTCGGCTCGAAGAAGCGCGAGATGGACCCCGTCACCTTCCGGAAGGCCTGCCGCGAGTACGCCCAGAAGTGGGTCGTCGCCCAGCGGGAGGACTTCCAGCGCCTCGGCATCCTGGGTGCGTGGGACGCGCCGTATCGGACGATGGACTACGGCTACCAGGCCACCATCGCCCGCTCGTTCGGCGAGTTCCTCGCGAAGGGGCTCGTCACGTTCGGCTTCAAGGCCGTCCTGTGGTGCGTCCAGTGCAAGACCGCGCTCGCCGAGGCCGAGGTGGAATACGAGGACCGGAAGGACGCCTCGATCCACGTCGCCTTCCCGATGCCCGTCACCGAAGCCCTCCGCGCCCTCTGGGGCGCGGCGCTCGCGGCCGAGGCCGAGCTTTTCGCCGTCA